>NZ_JBQHTM010000025.1:0-49576 GCF_052065695.1 Intestinimonas sp. HCP28S3_D6 | reverse complement strand
TGCGTCTTACGCGAACTCATTTAGTTTACCAGATCATCGAGTTCTTGTCAAGAACTTTTTTCGAGGTTTTCCGAACTTTTCGTCACTCTCGAACTGGTTCTCTCTGACGCGGACTTGTTTATTCTAGCAAACTCACGAGCTTTTGTCAAGCACTTTTTTCAGATCTCAGAGATTTTCTTCTCGTCATCGTCCTGTTTTTGTGCCTCTCGCAAAGCGCTCAGATAATATACCAGATCAAACCCACATTGTCAATACTTTTTATTTACTTTATTAGGCAGCAATAAAAATCCTTTGGCCTCGGGCATCTATAAGACGGGTAAGCCCTTTATGCTAGCTTGCATGTCACATCGTGCAAGTACGATCTACCTGCTGCCCATCAGTGATTTCTTTTATATAATATAAAAGACCGGGGCGACATGTGGCAGCATGTCGCCCCGGTCTTTTTGGTATCCTTACGCCATCTTCAGGCGCAGGCCGCTGCGCTTGAGGGCGGAGCGGATGGCCATCGCCAAGGGAGGGGCCGCGATGATGGCCACTCCGCCGTTGAAGATGGAGGCGGGGATCAGGGCCAGCAGAGTCACCGCCGCGGCCTGGGGCTGGAGACCGCCCAGCAGCATCCCGTTGTAGAAGAAGTCCTTCAGGTAGTAGAGCACGTAGTAACTCAGGCACCCCACCACCGCCGCCGTTAGGTAGCGGCCATAGGTGGCGGGCTTGGCCCCCTCGCCCCGGCGGCCCGCGGTGACGGCCACACCAGCCATGAGGCCCATGGCCCCCTTGGTCAGGAAGGTAATCCAGCACTCCGCCGCCCACAAGGGGTTGGTGAGGTCATAGAGGGCGGAGCCCAGGCCGGAGGCCAACCCGCCCACTGGTCCCATCAGGAGCCCGGAGAGGACGCACAGGATGTTGGCCAGGGTAAAGGAGGGCACTCCGCCCACCGGCACCGGCATGATAATGCGGGCGTAGTTGCCGGCAAAGACCAGGGCGGTCATCATCCCCAGAAAGGCCAGCCGCTGGGTGGACATGTTTTGTTTCATGGAAACCACTTCCTCTGTCTGTTCTGCCGTCATTATACCCCCTGTCTGATATTATTTCAAATCTCAGTTTCTATTTATTTAATAAGGTCAGTTTGTCACTCACCGGAGGTCCCACAGCCAACGGAAGGCCAGCCGCTTCCAACGGGGCAGGGCGGCATCCACCCGGTCCCGCTCGCTCTCCACGGCCTCCGCGGCCTGTTTGCGCTCGGCCTCGGTGAGGGTGTGCTGGCTGAACCGGGCCTTCAGGGCCAGCTCCTCTACCTTTGGGTGCTCCCTGCCTCCCCAGGGCAGAAGCCGGCGCTGGAGCCGGTAGGCCCAGAGGGCGGCGTCGTTGGTGCCGCTCCCCCGCAGCCTCCGGTGCCAGAGGAGAGCCATGACCCGCCGTCGGGCGAAGAGCAGCAGCCACAGGGCGGGCACCACGGCGAGCCAGGCGAGCGTACTCAGATCCGCTTTCCCGTCTCCGCCCATGCCCCCCTCATCTTGGCCGCCCGCCGGGGGCGTAGTGGGGGTGGGCGTGGGGGCGGCGGAGGTCTGAGGAGTCGGCGTCGGGGTGGACGTTGGCGTTGGGGTAGGCGTGGGCTCCGGCCCGGCGGTCTCTTCTGGCTCCGTCTCCTCCCCGCCGTGGGTTGGGGTCACCTCCACCGGGTACCAGCCGTAGCCATCCAGGTAGATCTCCACCCAGGCGTGGGCTGCCGACTCGGGCACATCCACCTGACCGGAGTCGGGCACCATCACCGTGTAGCCGCTGACATACCGGGCAGGTGTCCCGATCATTCGGAAAAACAGGGTGGCGACGGTGGCGTAGTGCATACAGTAGCCCTTCCCGCTCTGGTTGAGGAAGTAGTCCACAAAGTCGGCGCCCTCCGGCATAGCGGGAGCGGTGGTGTCGTAGGTGGTGGTGGCGGCCAGCGCGTAGCCGATCAGCCAGGCCGTCTCCATCTCAGACCAGTAATTCCGGAGCACCGACTTCCGGTAGCTGTCATCTACCTCGAAGTGCAGCCCAGTGTTCCGATCCGCCCAGGTATAAATTGCCTGCTCCGCCGCCTTCGGCACCTCCAGATAGTGCTCATAGACGAAGTCCCGGTAGGCCTGCTCCGCTTGGGCAGCTTCTCCTTTCAGTGGGCGCATTGCGTGGTCCGGCTCGGCCTCTGGCCGGTAATAGACGGTGTAGCTGCCGACACCGAAGCCCTTTTGAATGTGGGAGTCATCCACGAAGCTACCCCCCACCAGCTCATCGGCGTCTGTGAGGAGAGAATAGGGCACATAGAGGCAGTTCCCAGGTGCGCCGGTGATCTCCACCGTCACCGCGTGCCAGTCCTGACCCGCGGCGGTGAGGGCGGGAAAGTTCAGGGGCTCATAGCCCCCCAGGTCCCCCATCTCCTCATAGGCGGTGTCGTCCAGAGGCTCCCAGGATGTGCCGGTATACACCCCGGCGGACCTCCCCCGGAGATAGATCCGCCCGGGTACATCGGTCTCCACCCGGAGCATGGTGCGGCTTGAAAGGGACAGAGGGCCTGCACCGGCCAGGTCCACCCGGCTGGAGGAGCCGCCCACCTGCATGCCCCCCGCGACCCAGTCGGGCAGTGAGAAGGACAGATCCCCGGAGAGGAGGACCCCCTTGGCCGCCTCGGCCCATTGGGGGTAGACATAGCGCTCCTTGGGTACGGCCAGGGTCAGGAGGATCAGTGCGCAGCCGGCGGCGGGCAGGACGGCCAGGGTGAGCCGCGCCCGGGCGGCCCTGTCCTTTCTGGACAGAATACTGGTGAGGAGCAGGGCGCAGCAGCAGATGAGGAGGAGCAGAAAGTCGGGCCACCAGGGTAGGCGGTCGGCCAGGAAGGCGGGGAGCAGCAGCGGATAGGTCATGGCCACCACGGCCCAGGCCGAGTGCAGCCACAGGGCTGCCCAGCCCAGGGGAAAGGCCAGCAGGGCCAGGGCGGCACACAGGAAGAGGAGACAGGCCGCCGCCGGGAAGGGGTCTGGCAGGGTACCGCCGCCCCCCAGGACCAGCCCGACATAGGCCATAGTGGCCCTGACCCCGGCGGTCAGCGGGTCCCACATCAGCCAGGTGAACAGGGCATAGCCCTCGGCCACCAGCAGCAGGGCCGCCCAGCGGAATCTGGGCAGGGCGCGGATGACGGCCATGAGCACCCCCAGTCCCACAGCGGTGAGGGCCAGGAGGCGCCGGCTGTTTCCCAGCCCATAGACGCTCTGGCAGCACAGGGCCACCCCCATGAGCAGCAGGGAGAGGAGGAGAGCATCAGCGAAGAGGGGGAGCAGCCAGCCGCCCCTGGAGGCCTTTACGGTCTTATTTCGATCCCGTCTCACACCGCCACCTCCCCGTTGGGCATGAGGTGAAACCTCCGCCCCCTATTTTCGGCTTCCTCCGCCCGGATGGAGCGGCCGGTGGGCGGCGTGGGATCGGAGAGGACGGCGGACAGGCACCGGTCCAAGGTCCTCCAGTCGGCCACCAGGAACTGCCGCAGCTCCCCCGTCTCCGGGTGGAGCCAAGCTACGGTGTGGCTCCGGCCCTGGTCCAGGAGGGCCGACGACCAAGTCAGCAGTCGGTCCAGCACCCCGTCCACCTCATCCCAGGTCCCGAAGTGGTCAAAGGTGAGGGTGATGCCCGCCTGCCGGGGCTCCAGGGTCTCCCGGACCACCAGTTCGTCCCGCTTGGAGGAGAGCTTCCAGTGGATGGTGGTCACCGGGTCCCCCGCCCGGTAGGGGCGCAGGTCGTAGTCCTCCCCCGGTCCGCCACCGGGCCGTGGCCGCAGGGGCCCTGTCGCCTCCGTCTCCCCCCGCAGGGCGGCGGGAAGGGGCAGCTCCAGCCGCCGGGGCAGAGAGAGGGCGGAGCAGGGCGGCGGCGGAGCCACGGGCAGGACGAAGATCCCCAGGCCGTCCACCACCTGGAGCCGCTCCACCCGGCAGGTGATCCGTCCACAGTGGGCGGCATCCCACTCCGTCCACGCCCACAGGGCGCCCTTCCTGTCCGGCAGGCCGGAGAGGGTCACCCGGCGGCGAGTCTCCTCTCCAGTCATCTCGTTGGTGAGCCGCAGGCGCATGCGCACCATGGGCAGGGGCAGAAAGCCCCGGTATCGAACCTCCGCCCGAAAGCGGAACACACTCCCTCGCTCCAGGCCGGCAGCGGCGGCAGCGAGTCCGCCCCGGCACCGGAGAACCAAGGGCAGAGTCAGGAGCAGGGAGACCACCGGCAAGGCCAGAGCGGTCCATAGGAGGAAGTGGGCCAGATAGCCCACATCAAGAATATGAAAGAGCAGGGCCCCGGCCAGGGCCAGGCCGCAGCCCACACGCCGGGCGGCCACGGCGGTCACTTCAGCCGGGGGGCGCGCACCGAGGCCAGCACGTCCCCCAGCGGGTCGCCGGCACCGGCGGCGTCGGTGAGGATGAGCCGGTGGGCCACCGTATCCCGGAAGAGCTCGGTCACGTCGTCGGGGAGGACATAGTCCCGGCCCCGGATGAAGGCGGCGGCCCGGCTCACCGCCGCCACCGCCAGGGTAGCCCGGGGACTGCCCCCCTGGGCGATGGCCGGGTGGCGGCGGGTGGCCCCCACCAGCCGGACGATATACTCCAGTACCTCGTCGGAGATGTGGACGGCCTCCACCGTCTGCCGCAGCTGCTCCAGCCCCGCCCGGTCGGTGACCTGGCTCACCCGCTCTACCACCGGCCCGCCGCTCCGGCGGCGCAGCAGCTCCAGCTCGTCCTGGGGCGACGGATAGCCCATGGACAGCCGCAGCATGAAGCGGTCCAGCTGGGAGTCGGGGAGCAGCTGGGTCCCCGCCGCTCCCGCCGGGTTCTGGGTGGCGATGACCAGGAAGGGCTGCGGCACCGGGTGGCTCACCCCGTCCACCGTGACCTGGCCCTCCTCCATGGCCTCCAGCAGGGCCGACTGGGTGCGGCTGGTGGCCCGGTTGAGCTCGTCGGCCAGGAAGAGGTTGCACAGCACCGCCCCGGGCTGGTACTCCATCTCCCCGGTGGCCTTTTTGTAGATGGAAAAGCCGGTGAGGTCGGAGGGCATCACGTCGGGGGTGAACTGGACCCGGTGGCAGGTAAGCCCAAGCGCCCGGGAAAAGGACAGGGCCAGGGTGGTCTTGCCCACCCCGGGGATATCCTCCAGCAGCACATGGCCACGGGCCAGGATGGCCAGCAGCAGCTTTACCACAACCTCGTCCTTGCCCACCACCGCCTTTTTCACCTCGGCCACCACCTGGGCGCACAGCCTGCGGTCGTCCATGGTATCCCACCCTTTCTCACCGGTTGTCATAATCCGGTATTTTGGTCATTATATCACGCCCCTTCCAAGCCGGGCAAGATGTTTACGCCCAAACAAGCACAAAAGAGGAGCCGTCCGAATCGGACAGCTCCTCTCAGGAAATACAATATAATGTTATTTAGTCGTTCATCAGCTTGGCCTTGTCCAGCAGGAAGAAAATGAGGCTGATGATGACGGCGGTGACGGCGGCCAGGGTCATGCCGGTGATGGACACCGAACCGATGGTGAGGGTGAGGCCGGAGAGACCGGCCACAAAGACCACGGAGGTGAGGATCAGGTTGCGGTTCTTGCCATAGTCCACCTTCTTGTCCACCAGGATGCGGAGACCGGAAGTGCCGATCATGCCGTAGAGGAGGAAGGTGATACCGCCGATAACGTCGCCAGGGATGGTGGAGATGAAGGCGGCCAGGGGCCCGATGAAGGCCATGAGGAGGGAGATGACGGCGGCGCCGGCGATGACCTGGACGGAGTAGACGCCGGTGACGGCCATAACGCCGATGTTCTCGCCATAGGTGGTGGTGGGCACCGAGCCCACGAAGCCGGAGATGGCGGTGGAGAGGTTGTCGCCAAGCAGGGAGCGGTGGAGGCCCGGGTCCTTGAGGAGGTCCCGGCCCACGATCTTGCCGGTGACCACCTGGTGGCCGATGTGCTCGGTGGCGATAACCAGGATGACGGGGGCGATGGTGAGGATGGAGTTGAGGTCAAACTTGGCCAGGTGGAACTTGGGCAGGGTGAAGAGCTGGGCCTGGGCCAGAGGGGTGAAGTCCACCAGGCCCATGGCCACGGCGGTGAGATAGCCGCAGATCATGGCGATGAGGAGGGGGATGACGGCGAAGAACTTGCGGAAGAGGACGGAGCCGAAGACAGCCACACCCAGGGTGACGGCAAAGACGGCGATGTGGGGGCCGGAGGTCAGGTCAGCGCCCGTCTTGCCGGGGGTGATGGTGTTGCCGGCCAGTTCCAGGCCGATGAGTGCCACCACGGGACCCATGGCGGCGGGAGGCAGGATGACGTCGATCCAGTCGGTGCCGAACTTCCACACGATGAAGGCCAGCAGGCAGCCCAGCAGGCCCACCACCACGAAGCCGCCCTGGGCGTACTCAAAGCCCTTGGCCGCGATGACGCCGCCGGCGGGCGCCAAAAAGGCAAAGCTGGAGCCGAGATAGGCCGGTGCTTTGCCTTTGGTGAGGAAGATGAAGAGCAGGGTGCCGAAGCCGTTCATGAAGAGGACGATGCCGGGGTCGATCTGGAACAGGATGGGGACCAGCACCGACGCGCCGAACATGGCAAAGACGTGCTGGATGCTCAGGGGCAGGAGCATGGGAAGGGGGACTTTTTCATCCACCTGGATGATGCGCTTTTTATCCATGGGATACCTCTCCTCTCGATTGCATTTCGGGCAAGTATACCACTTCTTCTACATTCGGTCCACTGTTTTTTGGATTTTTTGTCTTTTTTGTCATATCCCACGGAAACGGGTGGAAGGCAACCTTCAATTCCTCTTTTGCGCCGATTGACAAAAATACCTCTTTTTTTATAAGATAGATTTGATTTCTTATAGAAAGCGGGTGTTTTCCCATGTCCAACAAAAGGCCCTTTGTGACCAAGGCCCAGCTGGAGGCCATCGTCCAGCAGTACCCCACTCCCTTCCATCTCTACGATGAGAAGGGAATCCGTGAAAACGCCCGAAAACTTAAGCAGGCCTTTGCCTGGAATCCCGGCTTCAAGGAGTATTTCGCCGTCAAGGCCACCCCCACCCCTGCCATCCTCAAAATTCTGCATGAGGAGGGCTGCGGCACCGACTGCTCCTCCCTCACCGAGCTGATGCTCGCTGACAAGTGCGGCTTCCACGGCAGCGAGATCATGTTCTCCTCTAACGATACCCCGCCAGAGGAGTTCCGGTTGGCCGCCCAACTGGGCGCCACCATCAACCTGGATGACTTCACCCACATCGACTTCCTGAAGGACACCATTGGGTATATCCCCGAGACCATCTCCTGCCGCTTCAACCCCGGCGGCACCTTCTCCATTGGCGCAAGCAACGAGGGCTTCCAGGTCATGGACAACCCCGGCGAGGCCAAGTATGGCTTCACCCGGGCCCAGCTCACCGAGGGCTTTCGCAAGCTGAAGGCCATGGGGGCCAAGCGCTTCGGCATCCACGCCTTCCTGGCCTCCAATACTCTCTCCAACGCCTACTACCCCACCCTGGCGGGCATCCTCTTCCATCTGGCCGTGGAACTCAAGGCCGAGACCGGCTGCGACATCCAGTTCATCAACCTCTCCGGCGGAGTAGGCATCCCCTACCGCCCCGAGCAGCCCGCCAATGACATCCTGGCCATCGGCGAGGGGGTCCGGCAGAAATATGAGGAGATCCTGGTCCCCGCCGGCATGGGGGACGTGGCCATCTTCACCGAGCTGGGCCGGTTTATGCTGGGGCCCTACGGCTGCCTGGTGACCCGCGCCACCCACTTCAAGCACACTTATAAGGAGTACGTGGGGGTGGACGCCTGCGCCGCCAACCTGATGCGCCCCGCCATGTACGGCGCCTACCACCACATCACCGTCATGGGCAAGGAGGACGCCCCCTGCGACCACAAGTACGACGTCACCGGCTCCCTGTGCGAGAACAACGACAAGTTCGCCGTGGACCGGATGCTCCCTGAGATCGAGCGGGGCGACCTGCTGGTCATCCACGACACCGGCGCCCACGGCTTCTCCATGGGCTATAACTACAACGGCCGTCTCCGCTCGGCGGAGGTCCTGCTTCGGGAGGATGGCTCCACCCAGCTCATCCGCCGGGCCGAGACCCCCGACGACTACTTCGCCACCGTGTCCTTTTTCTTGTAAGAAAAAGGACCAAAAAGAACTTTGTTCCCGCTCTGAAACCGGTTGAAACATAGAGACGCCGGTGCACGGTGACCGACGGAACACCACAGCCCCACACTCCAATGGAACAACCCCAGTTACTCTGCCCCTGTAAGAAGAAGGACCAAAAAACTTTGTTTCCGTTCTGGGACTGGTTCAGACACAAAAAGCCGATGCACGGTGACCGGCGCAAGACCGCATCGGAACATCTTTATAAAATCGACAGGGCCCGTCTCGCTCTCCTGCGCGAGACGGGCCCTGTATCTCTCCCTGTACACATAGCATTGACTTTTATATCAAGTCAATGCTATGCTTTTTTTATCCACATGATGGGAGGAATTTGGATGGATTTTTCCTCTGTTTGGGACCTGGTTCTGAAAAACGCCGGTCAGACCTTTTACACTGTAACCGGTCTCCCCTTCACTTATCAGGTGCAGGACGACGTCGTTCGGACCAGCCGTACCAATTACCGCCTGACAAAGCGGGACTTCGAAAAAGCCTTTGAACGGATGCCGCTGTCCGGCCCCGGCCCGCTCAACGACATCGTCCGCGGCCCGTCCTATGTCTTCGCGATCCTGAACAAATTGCTCTGAGCTTATAGGAGCAGCCGTGCCATATCCTGCGGCAGGGGACAGGTAAAGGTGAGCACCTCCCCGGTGACGGGCTGTCGGACGGTGAGCTCCGACGAGTGGAGGGCGGGACGGGGGATAAGGTCCTTGTCCTCCGTGCCGTAGAGGAAGTCCCCCGCCAAGGGACAGCCCAGATAGGCCATATGGACCCGGATCTGGTGGGTCCGCCCCGTCTCCAGCGCCAGCCGTACCATGGCACGGTCCCCCGTCCGGCAAAGGACCTGATAATGGGTGCGGGCGGGCAAGCCGTCCGGCCGCACTGCCCGGGCCACGATGGAGCCCTCCGCCATGCCGATGGGGGCGTCCACCGTCCCCGCCTCCTCCGCCGGTCCCCCCAGGCATACCGCCAGATAGATCCGCCGGAATTCCGCCGTGTGGAGCTGGTTTTTCAGCACCTCCTGGGCGTGGGGGTGCTTGGCCACCACCATGAGTCCTGAGGTCCCCTTGTCCAGCCGGTGGACCGGGTGGAAGTCGTCCTCCACCCCGGTCTTATCGTAATAGCTCAGCAGAAAATTACCAATTGTATCGGAAAAGTGGCCGGCGCCGGGGTGGACCAGCACCCCAGGGGCCTTGTTTAGGACCAGCATATCCCCGTCCTCATAGACGATATCCAGGGGCCCCTGCGCCGGCACCACCCCGCTGCGCCGTTCCGGGTCGGAGAGCCGCACCGTCAGCACCTGCCCCGGCTCCACCCGCCGGCTGGTAAAGACCCGCTCGCCGTCCAGCAGGATGCCGTCCTCCAGCCACTTGACCCGCCGGATCACCGTGCCCGAGAGGCCCAGCTCCTTCCGCAGCAGGGTGTCCACCTTCTGCCCCGCCCGCTCCGGCGGCACAGTGAGGCTCACCCGCCGCACCTGTTTTTTCACACCACCCGGCGCTTCCATGCGCTCCACAGACCGTTTCTCCTTCCTAAAAGATAAATTTTACATGTTGTTTTCAGTATAGCATGCATTTCCCACCTGTCCAGTCTATTTTGCTTTCCACCGGAAATTCCACGCTCTTCATTGCCATCAGGGGAAAAACGCGGTATAATGAAATAGATCAATCCGATTCCATAATAAGGTGGGACCGCCATGGGAAAGCAGCTGGGCTTTTACATCCACATACCGTTTTGCAAAAGCAAGTGCGACTACTGTGACTTCTACTCCCTGTCCGGCCGCACCGAACGCATGGATGATTATCAGAAGGCTCTGCTGACCCACATCAAGGAGACCGCCCCCCAGGCCAAGGGCTATCTGGTGGACACCATCTACTTCGGCGGCGGAACCCCCAGCTTCTACGGAGAAAAGCGCATCCGGGAGCTGCTCTCCGTGATCCGGCGGAAGTTCGAGGTGGCCGGCAACGCCGAGGTCACCATGGAGGCCAACCCCGAGAGTGTGGACAAAAAGAGCATGGTGCGCCTCCGCCGGGCGGGGATCAACCGGGTCTCCCTGGGGATGCAGTCCGCCCACGACGACGAGCTCGCCGCCCTCCACCGGCCCCACACCTTCCAGCAGGTCCAGGAGGCGGTGGCCGCCATCCGGGAGGCCAAGATCAAGAACTTATCCCTGGATCTGATGTACGGTCTGCCCGGCCAGGACATGGCTATGTGGCAGGACTCGGTAGAGAAGGCCATCGCCCTTCAGCCCCAGCACATCTCCGGCTATGGCCTGAAGGTGGAAGATGGCACCCCTCTGTGTGCCCGTGTGTCCCGAGGTGAGGTTCTCCCCAACGACGACATGCAGGCCGACATGTACCTGTGGATGGTGGCCCGGCTGGAGCATGCCGGTTATCGCCAGTACGAGATCTCCAACTTCGCCCAGTCCGGCTTCCAGTCCCGGCACAACCTGAAATACTGGCTCACCCGGCCCTACCTGGGCTTCGGCCCCGGTGCTCACTCCGACTTCGGCGGCCGGCGCTTCTCCTTCCTCCGGGACCTGGACGGCTACATTGACGGCGTGCTGGGCGGCAAGCCCATCATCGACTCCGACGACCTCATCCCCAAGCGGGAGCGTTCAGGAGAGTACTTGATGCTCCGACTGCGGACCACCCGCGGCATCGAGGAGTGGGAGTACCGGCGGGAATATTTTATGAACTTCGACCCCATCGAGGCCAAGCTGGCCGAATATGAGCACAACGGCTGGGCAGCCCGGGACGGGCACCGCTGGCGGCTCACTCCCATCGGCTTCCTCATCTCCAACCAGCTTATCGGTGAGCTGCTGGAGCGGCAAGAGAGCGCCACTTTGGAGACTACCCTTCCCAAAGTGCAAAAAACACCTCCGCCGCCCCCTCCCTCCGAGCCATCCACCCCCTGATCCCAGCGTCCCGTATACCGTCCCGGCAGGCCGTCATGACCCGGTCTGCCGGGATTTTCGTTTGCCGCGCAGGCATTCTAACTTTTTCCTAACATTGGTCTCTCCCCCAGCAAAACGACAGCTTTTCCCAGCCTCTGCCGTTTACAAAAAAGGGGGGGTGTGTTAGGATTATACCTATCATGGATGGGCCGCCCAACGGCCAGTCCCGTTCCCTTTCACCCTGCAATGATTTTTGGAGGCAACAGCATGAAACGATTTGGCATCCGGGCCACTGCGCTGACCCTGGCCGTTCTGGTGGGGCTCTCCCCCGCCGCGTCCGCGTCCATCGCTCTGGGCGACGAGCTCCACGGCGGCACCGTCTCCCTGGCGCCCGGCTCTGATCTGGTGGAGCAGGTCTTCTGGAGCAACTCCAAGTCCGACCTGCGCACCGAGCGGTACATCTCCTACTCCCCTGCCGATGGCGTCTACCCCGTGGTGGTCTACGGGGACAAGCTCATGTCCCGGCAGGACCTGGCCACCATGGCCAAGTCTCTGGAGGCCCAGGGGCTCCGGGTGGTGGGCGGCGTCAACGGCGACTTCTTCGACCTGTCTACCGGCAATGCCCTGGGTGTCATTATCAGCGACGGCGTATTGCGCACCACCTCCGGCGGCTACTACGCCGTTGGCTTCCTGGCCGATGGCACCGCCTTTATCGGCAAACCCGACCTGGCCGTCACCGCCACCTTCAACGGCTCCACCATGCGGGTCACCGACGTGAACAAGACCCGCACCGCCGCTGACGGCACCCATGAGGGTGGTCTCTACCTCTATACTGACGAGTTTAGCACCACCACCCAACATACCAGTCCTGGCTACGACGTGATCCTCACCCCCGTCACCACCAATGTGGGCCAGACCGTGGACGTAGATTTGGACGTCACCGACACCGACGGCACCGCCTCGGAGGCTGCCGCGGAGACTCCTACGGAGACAACAGCTCCGGGCACAGATGCCGCATCCTCCGGCGACATTGCCACCGATTCCCAGAACCTGGAGACCACCACCCCCGCTGAGGGCACCCGCCAGGTGGACGAGGTCACTGCCTCTCTGCTTCTCTCCGATGAACTCACCGTGGGCGGTCGTCTGGTGTGCACCGTTGATCAAGTGCTGGAGTCCACCACCTCCATCCAGATCCCCGAGGACAAGCTGGTCCTCACCGTCAACAAACAGAACAACGAATGGCTCCTGGGCCAGGTGTCCTCCCTGAAGCCTGGCGACCAGGTGAGCATCGACGTCACCGCCGCCGACAGTCGGTGGAATGATGTGGTCACCGCCATCGGCGGCTACTACAAGATCGTCACCAATGGCCAGGTGGGACCCCAGACCGACTCCACCGCCAACCCCCGCACCGCCATCGGCATCAAGGCCGACGGCAGTGTGATCTTCTACGCCATCGACGGCCGGCAGTCCGGTTACAGCGTGGGTGCCACCCTCACCCAGGTGGCCCAGCGGCTCATTGAGTTGGGCTGCGTAGAGGCCGTGGCTCTGGATGGCGGCGGCTCCACCACCATCGGCGCCACCATGCCGGGGTCCTCTGCCATGGAGATCCTCAACTCCCCCTCCGACGGCAGCCTGCGCACCGTCAGCAACGGTATCTTCCTGGTCTCCAGCCTCAAGCCCAACGGGGTGCTGGACCACTACTATGTCACCCCCTACGACTCGGTGGTCCTCTCCGGTACCCAGTTGGCCCTCACCGCCACCCCGGTGGATGAGAACGGCTACACCTTCTCAGACAGCACCGCCGTCTCCTGGTCCATCCGCAACGGCGACGGCATCGTGGACGTAAACGGCGTCTTTACCGCCGGCAGTGAGAGCGGCACCACTCAGGTCACCGCCTCTGCCAACCGGGCCGAGGGCAGCGCCTCCATCACCGTGGTCAAGACTCCCGACTCCATCTCGGTGACCAACCAGGCCACCGGGGCTCCCGTCACCTCCATCGCCCTGGACCCCCAGGAGAGCATCGATCTCACTGCCAGCGCGGTCTGGAAGAAGATCGCACTCACCAGTCAGGACACCTGTTACACCTGGTCGGTTGACCCCGCCGTCGGCACCGTGGATGAAAACGGCGTTTTCACCGCCGGTGCCAAGAGTGCCACTGGCAATCTCACTGTCAGCGCCGGCGGTACCTACATCACCATCCCCATCACCGTGGCCGGCCACATCAACACGCTGGACGATTTCGAGACCGATGAGGGTCTCTCCGCCCTCACCAGTTCCTCCAACGCGGTGATCAACCGGGAGTCCTCCGGCGATCTGGTGCGCTACGGTAAGCAGAGTGCCCGGGTGGATTACAGCGCCGGCGAGACCGGCTCCGCCTCTCTGGGCTCCTCCCTGGCCATCCCCACCGGCGACCGCTACCTGAGCATGTGGGTCTACGGCGACGGCTCCGGCAACACCCTCACCGCCACCATCGCCGACGGTGCCGGCATCACCAGCGACGTGGTTCTCTCCGCTTTGGACTTCACCGGCTGGAAGCACCTGACCGCCGCCCTGCCTGAGGGCACCGCCGCCCTCCAGGGGCTCACCGTGGTCTATGGCGGCGGCGAGAAGGCCATCGGCACCATTTATCTGGATCAGTTCACCACGGCTACTGAGGCGCTGACCGACGAGACCGTCCCCACCGTTACCGTGACCGCCGAAAACGGCAAGCTTACCGGCTACGTCTCCGACAACGTGGACAAGGACTTTGCCAAGTCGGCCATCACCTTGACCCTGGATGGCAAGAGTGTGAACTTTACCTGGAATGAGTCCACCGGCACCCTGACCTATACCCTCCCCATCAGCGACGGCAAGCTCCACCGACTCACCATCACCGCCGTGGACCAGAGCGGCAATGTGGGCCGCGGCTCCTACAACATCCTTCCCACCATCAACGAGGACGGCTCCACCACCTCTCAGAGCCCCTTCGTGGATATGACCGCCCACTGGGCCGACCTCTACACCACCTACCTCTATGACATGGGTGTGGTTCAGGGTGTGGAGTCCAGCTCCGGCCTTCTCTTCCAGCCCGATAAGAACATTACCCGGGGTGAGTTCTCCCTGATGGTGGCCCGCTGGATGGGTCTGGATCTCACCGCCTATTCCGATGTCACCCTCCCCTTCGCCGATCTGGACACCACTCCCTCCTGGTGTGTGGACGCCATGAAAGCCATGTACGCCGAGGGCATCATCAAAGGCAGCCTGGATAACGGCGTCCTCATGGGCCGGGCCACCGCCTCCATCAGCCGGGCCGAGGCCATGACCATTCTGGGCCGCATCCAGGGCAAGGGCTATGTGACCCAGTCCCTGACCTTCAGCGATACCGCCTCCGTCCCCGCCTGGTCTCTCCCCTACGTGGAGTCCCTGGTGGGCCAGGGCATTATTTCCGGCTACAACAACCAGCTCCGGCCCAATGACTCCGTCACCCGGTCCGAAGTGGCCAAGATGCTCTTCTACCTCATGTAACCACCGTTTTTCCGCTCCCCGCCGTCTCACGACGGCGGGGAGTTTTTTTCCACCGCTCCGGCGCCTGTGGGGGAAAAGTCCACTTGACAGGGCAGGGAAAAGCCGCTATGATGATAGGTACCGGAGGGAACTTCCCCCCGGTGCAAGTGAATATCTCTGGTACGCAGGTGCGCCGATGGCGCTGCACAAGGGAAGCCGGGTGAGAATCCCGCACAAAGCCGTTGCTGTGTTGGCGGAGGGGTCCCCAGATGTCACTGGAGTAAGTGCTCCGGGAAGGCGGGGACCGCGCTGGACGCCGAAGTCAGAATACCTGCCTGCGTATGACGCACACAAAAACCTCTCCGAGCCTGGGAGGGTGCCGCGCTTCCGCCCTGTCTGGCGGGGGGCCATTGCTGCACGCTGTTCAGGCCGTGCAGCTTTTTTGCTGCCTGGAGACCGCCACGATGGAAAGGAGTCCGCCATGAGTGAACGTGACCGCGCCGGCGCCCCCAACTGGAAAGGTAAGGCCTTTTCCTTCTTCTCCCATCTCCAGTGCGAGTATTTCCCCTGCCATCCCACCAACGACCCGGACAATTTCAACTGTCTCTTCTGCTACTGCCCCCTCTACGCCCTTGGACCCGACTGCGGCGGCAACTTCCGCTACACGGAAAAGGGCATCAAGGACTGCAGCCGCTGCACACTGCCCCACCAGAGGGACAACTACGGCTATGTAACCGCCAAGTTTCAAGAGATCGCCCGCCGGATGGCAGAGGAGCGGGAGCGGCCCCGCTAAACACACCCCTTTTACGGGAAGGGGGACATATCACATCCTGCCATTCCTGTTTGTAGGATACGCGAAAAGGGTCCCGGACACCATGTCCGGGGCCCTTTTTGTCCGGGCGGCACGCCGTCTGCGCCCAAAAAACAAGTCCCATTTTGTGGGTTTCCGGTTGCGCCCCGGGCCAAAGCTGGTATAATAGTGCCCAGATGATTTTGGGGAGCCCCCGCTCCCCTTCACCAAAGATCGGGAGGGAACCACCTATGTGCATGGAGATCCGAGACAACACCCTTTATTTTGACGGCTGCGACACCACCACCCTAGCCAAGACCTACGGCACCCCGCTGTACGTCTACTCTCAGACCGCCCTAGAGGGACGCTTCCAGGCCCTTCACACCGAGTTCCTGGACAAGTGGGAGAACACCCGTGCGGCCTATGCCGCCAAGGCCTTCTGCACCCCCGCCCTGCTGCGGCTGGTGAAGGACGCCGGCCTGTGCGTGGACGTGGTCTCCGGCGGTGAGCTCACCTGCGCCCTCTCCGCCGGCTTCCCCGCCGAGCGCATCGAGTTCAATGGCAACAACAAGCTGCCCGCCGAGCTGGAGCTGGCGGTGGAGAGCGGCGTGGGCCGCATCATCATCGACGGCCTTCAGGAGCTCTCGTTGCTGGAGTCTATTTGCGCCCGGAAGGGCAAGAAGATGAAGGTCCTCTACCGGGTCACCCCCGGCGTCAAGGCCGACACCCACGACTACATCATCACCGGAAAAAAAGACTCCAAGTTCGGCATTCCCCTGGACGAGGACATCATCTACCCCGCCATCAAGGCCGCCATCGATTCCCCCTGGGTGGACCTGCTGGGCCTCCACTTCCACGTGGGCTCCCAGCTCTTCGAGGTCCGGCCCTACCTGGAGGCCCTGGAGGTGGTACTTGGCTTAGTGAAGGAGACCTGGAACCGCTACCACTTTGCCATGACCGAGCTCAACGTGGGCGGTGGCTTCGGCATCCGCTACACCGACGAGGAGCCCAGAGGATACGGCTGGTACCTGGACCCTCTCATGGAACGCATCGACGCCTTCTTCCGGGACCTGGGCCTCCCCCGTCCGGCGGTGGTCACCGAACCCGGTCGCAGCGTGGTGGGCGAGGCCGGCATCACCCTCTACACCGTGGGTTCCATCAAGGACATCCCAGGCGTTCGGAAGTACGTGTCCGTAGACGGTGGCATGACCGACAACATCCGTCCCGCCCTCTACCAGGCCAAGTACCGGGCCATCGCCGCCAATAAGGCAGAGGCTCCCACCACAGAGACGGTGACGGTGTGCGGCAAGTGCTGCGAGTCAGGAGACGTCCTCCTCCGGGATGCCACCCTCCCCGCTCTGGAGGCCGGAGACATTCTGGCCGTCCTCTCCACCGGCGCCTACGGCTACTCCATGGCCAGCAACTACAACTCCAACCCCATCCCGGCGGTGGCCCTGGTGAAGGACGGCCGCTCCGGACTCATGGTCCGGAGGCAGACCTGGGAGGACCTCCTCTCCACCAGCTGCGATCCCGGCCTGTAAATCAGCAGGAATCCATCCCCTCCGGCTGTTGCCGGAGGGGATGGACCTGCTTTTTGTCGTGTTCTCTCTGTTTTCTGTGGAAATCGCACAGCCTGCTGGGTTTGTATTTGTGCATTCTTATAATTTTTTTGCAGACCTGAATTTTCACCTGTTCTTTTGCTATGAGATGTGCTAAACTAAATAGCGTGAAATTGACTTGGCAACGGCTGTAACGAAGTGCTTGTGCGCACGGGCTGGTTACGGCGGTTGCTTTTCTTTTTACCAGCACATATTTGCCTAAGGGAGGAGCACATCATGTACCGTATCGTAGAAAAAACACCCCTAAACCCCACCGTCACCAAGATGGTGGTGGAAGCCCCCCTCATTGCCAAAAAGGCCCTGCCCGGCCAGTTTGTCATTCTGCGGGCCTGTGCCGACTCCGAGCGCATCCCTCTCACCGTAGCCGACTACGACCGGGAAAAGGGCACAGTCACCGTCATCTTCCAGATCGTAGGCGCCGGCACCATGGAGCTGGACGCCCTGAAGGAGGGCGAGTCCCTCCACGACTTCGTGGGTCCTCTGGGCCGGGCCAGCCAGCTGGACGGCCTCAAGAAGGTCTGCGTTGTGGGCGGCGGCGTGGGCTGCGCCATCGCCCTGCCGGTGGCCAAGGCCCTTCATGAGAAAGGCACCGAGGTCCATAGCGTGGTGGGCTTCCGGAACCAGGATCTGGTGATCCTGAAGGACGAGTTCCGCGCCTGCAGCGACAAGTTCGTCCTCATGAGCGACGACGGCAGCTGCGGCCGGAAGGGCCTGGTCACCGCCGCCCTGGAGGAGCTCATCGCCTCCGGTGAGCAGTACGACGAGGTCATTGCCATCGGGCCCCTGGTGATGATGAAGTTCGTGGTTGCCGTCACCAAGAAGTACAACGTCAAGACCGTGGTCTCCATGAACCCCATCATGATTGACGGCACCGGTATGTGCGGCGGCTGCCGTCTCACCGTGGGCGGCAAAACCAAGTTCGCCTGCGTGGACGGGCCGGAGTTCGACGGCTTTGAGGTGGACTTTGACGAGGCCATCCACCGGGGCGCCATGTACAAGGACTTTGAGGTCCACGCCCGGGAGGAAGCCTGCAATCTTTTGAACCAGGAGGTACGCTGACCATGGCCAATATGAGTTTGACAAAATGCCCCATGCCCAGCCAGGACCCAGAGGTCCGCAGCCACAATTTTGACGAGGTGGCCCTGGGCTATACCGCCGAGATGGCCGTAGAGGAGGCCAAGCGCTGCCTCAACTGCCCCAAGAAGCCCTGCCACAGCGGCTGCCCCGTGGGCATCGACATCCCCGCCTTCATCGGCAAGGTGGCCGAGGAGGATTTCGCCGGGGCCTATGAGGTTCTGTCCCAGTCCACCACCCTGGCCGCCGTCTGCGGCCGGGTCTGCCCCCAGGAGAGCCAGTGCGAGGGCGTGTGCGTCCGGGGCGTCAAGGGCGAGCCGGTGGCCATCGGCCGCCTGGAGCGTTTCGTGGCCGACTGGCACCGTGAACATGCTCACGAGGAGCCGGTGAAGGCCGCCCCCAACGGCCACAAGGTGGCGGTGGTGGGCTCCGGCCCCAGCGGCCTCACCTGCGCCGGCGACCTGGCCAAGCTGGGCTATGCCGTCACCGTCTTTGAGGCCCTCCACACCCCCGGCGGCGTGCTGGTC
Organism: Intestinimonas sp. HCP28S3_D6; assembly: GCF_052065695.1. Taxonomy (NCBI): domain Bacteria; kingdom Bacillati; phylum Bacillota; class Clostridia; order Eubacteriales; genus Intestinimonas; species Intestinimonas sp. HCP28S3_D6. The sequence goes on along the minus strand of NZ_JBQHTM010000025.1, from coordinate 30,994 downwards.
TACGGCATCCCCGAGTTCCGTCTCCCCAAGGAGCTGGTCCGCAAGGAGATCGCCACTCTGGAGGCCATGGGCGTGGAGTTCCAGACCAACATGGTCATCGGCAAGGTGCTCACCGTGGACGAGCTCATGGAGGACATGGGCTACGAGTGCGTCTACCTAGCCTCCGGCGCCGGTCTCCCCTCCTTTATGGGCATCCCCGGCGAGACCCTCAACGGAGTATACTCCGCCAACGAGTACCTCACCCGGGTCAACCTGATGAAGGCCTACCGGCCCGACAGCCACACCCCCATCGCCAAGAGCAAGTCTGTGGCCGTGGTAGGCGGCGGCAACGTGGCCATGGACGCCGCCCGCTGTGCCAAGCGGCTGGGGGCTGAAAACGTCTACATCGTATACCGCCGCAGCATGGATGAGCTCCCCGCCCGTAAGGAGGAGGTGGAGCACGCTCAGGAGGAGGGCATCATCTTCCGCCTGCTCACTAACCCCGTGGAGGTCCTGGGCGACGAGACCGGCCACGTCAAGGGCATGAAGTGCATCCAGATGGAGCTGGGCGAGCCCGACGCCTCCGGCCGCCGCCGCCCCGTCCCCGTCCCCGACAGCGAGTTCGTGCTGGACGTGGACACCATGATCATGTCCATCGGCACATCCCCCAACCCCCTCATCCGCTCCACCACCCCCGGCCTGGAGACCAACAAGCACGGCTGTATCGTCACCAACGGCGAGGACGGTCTCACCAGCCGCACCGGCGTCTATGCCGGCGGTGACGCCGTCACCGGCGCCGCCACCGTCATCCTGGCCATGGGCGCCGGCAAGCAGGCCGCCGCCGCCATCCACAAGTACATCCAGGAAAAGTGAGCCCTTTTCCCCCACAGATGTGACAAGTCTCCGCCCTGCTGTTCCTCCGCTCTTGTGGAACCTGCCGTTTTTTTCAAATTAGCAAAAAAACACTTACGAGGGCAAAAAAATGGGCTAGAATAGGGGCATAACAGTAGTCGCAGTGAAGAAGAAGGTCGCGAGACGAAGGTTTCGCGGCCTTCTTTTTTTGCGCTGCGGCTCACATCTCATTCTGGAAAGGAGCCTCCCCCATGCCCCAAACCAAATTTCAAAACGTGGTCTTCACCATCATCATGGCCGTCATTATGGTCTACGGTATGATCGTCTACAATGTGGCCCTCAATACCGGCGGTGTCACCAACCAGACCTTCCTTATGGCCCTCCACGAGCTGCCCATCATGGCCCCCATTGCCTTCGTGCTGGAGTTCTTCGTGGTGGAAAAGCTGGCCACCCGCCTGGCTTTCTCCTTCATGCGTCCCACCGACCGGCCCCAGTTTATCACCTACGCCATCTCCACCATGATCGTGTGCATCATGTGCCCCACCATGAGCCTCATCGCCACCCTCCTCTTCAAGGCGCCCAGCTTCGGCACCTGGATCCATACCTGGGGCTGCAACATGCCTGTGGCCCTTATCTGGCAGCTCCTCTACTGCGGCCCCCTCTGCCGCCTTATCTTCCGGCTGCTCTTCCGGGTCAAGGGCAATCAGCCCGCCCAGGCCCATTGATCGTCCACCGGATGTGGAAAAGCCCTGCCGTTCACAATGAACGGCAGGGCTTTTTTCTGTTCGGATCAGCGGCCGCACAGGCGGTCGGTGCAGTTGGCACAGCGCAGGGCCTGGTTGCTCCCCTCCCAGAAACGCTCCGGGTGGCGGTGCCACAGGACTTCCCATACCACCACCACCACTACGGCCATTCCCAGCAAAGTCCAGCCGTAAAAGCCTGGGACAAAGAGGAAGGGGACAAACATCATCAGATGGTCCCAGTTAAAGATGCGGCAGGTAGTGCAGCACCGGTTCTTCATGAGAAAGGTGCGGAAGGGACACCACACGACCACGCAGATGAGATCACAGACGTAGAAGAACACGGCGGAGAGGAAAAGCTCTTCCGGGCCAAAGACCTCGGTGCTCCGCAGCACCCCCAGGGCGATGGTCATGGCCACCCAGGACACAAGGACCTTGTTCGCCCCCCGGTCACTCCTGCGGACATAGGCCGCCAGTTCCTCCTCCCGCCAGCCGGCGGCCGGCCGGTACCAGCGCCCGAACTGCTTTTGGGAGCCCAGAGCCATCACTTCCCGAACGGGGATGAGCTGGAGGACCATATCCACCATCCAGATGACCCACAGCAGGTGGAGGGGGGACAGCTTCTGCCAAAAGCCCCAGCCAGTGAGCACCTGGAAGGCGGTACGGTCGGCCAGAAGCACCCACACGGTGGCCGCCGCCGTCAGCACCCGAAAGGCCAGCCGCAGCCGGTACTTCCGCAGCATGACGGAAACGCCCTTGATCCCCTTTTTTACCGCCGTTTTCTCCAACTTCTCCACCGTCCAACCGTCTTTGGCCCGCCGGCCATATTTCGCTTTCTACATTTTAATGGAAAGCCCCCGCCGGGTCAACCCCGGAAAAGACTTTGCCGCCGGTCAAAGGGGAGATTTTCCCCTTTGACCGGCGGTCTTTTTGCACTTACTGCTGGATGAGGGTGCCCGTCCTGCCCTCGATGCCGTCCTTGGCTTTTTCCAGGAGGGTGATGAGGGCGGTGCGCCCCTCCTTGGACTGGGCGAACTGGACGGCGGCCTGGACCTTGGGCAGCATGGAACCGGGGGCGAACTCCCCGTCGGCCATGTACTGCTCGGCCTGGGCTGGGGTCAGGGTGGAGAGCCACTGCACGTCGGGCTTGCCGAAGTGGATGGCCACCTTCTCCACGGCGGTGAGGATGATGAGGCAGTCGGCGTCCAGCTGCTGGGCCAGGGTGCAGGCGGCAAAGTCCTTGTCGATGACAGCGGCGGCGCCCTTCAGGTGGTGACCCTCGGTCTTGAATACGGGGATGCCGCCTCCGCCGCAGGCCACCACCACCAGGCCGGCCTCCACCATGTCCCGGATGGACTGGATCTCCACGATGGACACGGGCTTGGGAGAGGCCACCACACGGCGGTAGCCACGGCCGGCATCCTCGATGACATCATAGCCACGCTCGGCCACCAGCCTGTCGGCCTCGGCCTTGGTCATGAAGGCGCCAATGGGCTTGGTGGGGTGTGAGAAGGCAGGATCGTCGGGGTCCACCTCCACCTGGGTGAGGACGGTGGCCACACCCTTGGCGATGCCCCGGTCCAGGAGCTCCTCCCGGAGGGCATTCTGGAGGTCGTAGCCGATGTAGCCCTGGCTCATGGCCACGCACACTGACAGGGGGCAGGGGATGTACTTCTCCGGGTCGGAGCGGGTGAGCTCCGCCATGGCCTTCTGGATCATACCCACCTGGGGACCATTGCCGTGGGCAATGACCACTTCGTGGCCCTCCTGGATGAGGTCGGCGATTGCCTTGGCCGTCTGCTTCACGGCGATCATCTGCTCTGGGAGATTGTCGCCCAGAGCATTGCCGCCCAGAGCGATCACAATACGTTTACCCATAGTGTTATCAGCACCTCGATCATAGAAAAATGGAGATATTCCCCACCGAAAAAAACAGTGGACCCACCCGCACAGAAAGTTCAGTTCCATCAGGCGGGTGGGTCCGTTGGGGGAAGGAAGGTCAGAAATGGATGGTAGATGTCAGGCGGATGGCCGGGAAAGAGCCTCCCGCCGGGAATGCGTTCTTACTTCTGGAACCAGCGGGCGATGCCACGGTCCTCCAGGGCCTTCAGAGTGGTCTGGGGGTCCTTCACCTTGGCCAGGAAAATCATGGCGGCGATGATGTAGGGCTTGAAGGAAGCCTCCTTGTAGAGGGGATCACGGTAGCGGTCGAACACGGAGGCCTCCACCTCGCCGTCCATACAGGAGACGCCGTTGATGTCGGCGGGCAGGCAGTGCATGTAGAGGGCCTTGCCGTCCTTGGTGGTCTTCATGAGCTCCTCGGTGCAGCACCAGTCCTTGTGCTCGGCGTTCTGGGCCAGCAGCTCCTTCTCCAGAGCCTTGATGCCCTCAGAGTCGCCCTGAGCATACAGGTCGGTGCGCTTTTCCATGGCGGCAAAGGGAGCCCAGCTCTTGGGATACACGATGTCGGCGTCCTTGAAGGCCTCGGCCATGGAGTTGGTCTTGGTGAAGGTGCCGCCGGACTTCTCGGCGTTCTTCTTGGCCACCTCTTCCACCTCGGGCATGACCTCGTAGCCCTCGGGATGGGCCAGGACCACGTCCATGCCGAAGCGAGTCATCAGGCCGATGACGCCCTGGGGCACGGAGAGGGGCTTGCCGTAGGAGGGGGAGTAGGCCCAGGTCATGGCCACCTTCTTGCCCTTCAGGTTCTCCACGCCGCCGAACTCATGGATGATGTGCAGCATGTCGGCCATGCACTGGGTGGGGTGGTCGATATCGCACTGCAGGTTGACCAGGGTGGGCTTCTGCTCCAGGACCCCGTCCTTGTTGCCAGCGGTGACCGCGTCCACCACCTCGTGCATGTACTTGTTGCCCTTGCCGATATACATGTCGTCGCGGATGCCGATGACGTCGGCCATGAAGGAGATCATGTTGGCGGTCTCACGGACGGTCTCGCCATGGGCGATCTGGCTCTTGCCCTCATCCAGGTCCTGGACCTCCAGGCCCAGCAGGTTGCAGGCGGAGGCGAAGGAGAACCGGGTGCGGGTGGAGTTGTCGCGGAAGAGGGAGATGCCCAGGCCGGACTCGAAGATCTTGGTGGAGATGTTGTTCTCACGCATGTAGCGCAGGGCGTCGGCCACAGTGAACACGGCCTCGATCTCGTCGTCGGTCTTCTCCCAGGTCAGGAAGAAGTCGCCGTTGTACATGTCCTTGAAATTGAGCTTGTTGAGCTTGTCGATATAAGCCTGCAGCTTGGCGTCCATGTGGATCGTCTCCTTTTCAAATTCAAAAATATGTTAGTAGCTGAAAAATCCGCGAACGTTCTTACTTGATATCGTTGTTGGTCTTGCCGGCCCGGAACTGGGTCACGTCGTCGGTCTTGTTCTCCTCCTTGTAGAGGCCAGGGACGGCGGCGTAGAGGGCGGCGCAGCGGACCAGGTCGTCCTTCCAGGTGATCTCGTTGGGGGCGTGGGCCTGGCTCTCGGCGCCGGGGCCGAAGCCCACGCAGGGGATGCCGTACCGGCCCTGGATGGCCACGCCGTTGGTGGAGAAAGTCCACTTGTCGGTGAGGGGGCGGCCCTCACGCAGGTGCATGGCGTCCCGCTTGATGTCGGCGTCGGTGTAGCCCAGGCGCTTGTCGCCGAAGAGGGCGTGGTGGGCGTCCACCAGGGCCTGAACGTGGGCGGCGGACTCCTTGTTGATCCAGGTGGGGAAATAGGCCTCAGTCTCGTAGACCTCGCCGGTCCAGGAGGGCCGGTCGTACATGTACATGGACACCTTCACGTCGTCGCCGTACTTCTTCACGCTGGGCAGGTCCCGGATCTCCTGGAGGCAGGAGTCCCAGGTCTCGCCCGCGGTCATGCGGCGGTCGATGGAGATGGCGCAGGAGTCGGCCACGGCACAGCGGCTGGGAGAGGTGTAGAAGATCTGGCTGGTGGTGCAGGTGCCCCGGCCCAGGAAACGGGCATCCTCGTAGTGCCCGGGGTTGTACTTGGGGTTGAGCATCTTCACGAGGCCCTTGATCTCGGTGGTGTCAGCGTCGTCGTTCTCATTGAGGGCCCGGACGTCCTGGAGGATGTCGGCCATCTTGTAGATGGCGTTGTCGCCGCGCTCGGGGGCGGAGCCATGGCAGGAGACGCCCTTCACGTCCACCCGGATCTCCATGCGGCCCCGGTGGCCGCGGTAGATGCCGCCGTCGGTGGGCTCGGTGGAGATGACGAACTCCACCTGCTCCTTCTTAATGCCATTGGCGGGGAAGAACTTGTTGACGATGTACTGCCAGCACATGCCGTCGCAGTCCTCCTCCTGGACGGAGCCCACGACCATGATCTTGTAGCCGGCGGGGATGAGGCCCAGATCCTTCATGATCTTGGCGCCGTAGGTGGCGGAGGCCATGCCGCCCTCCTGGTCGGAGCCGCCCCGGCCGAAGATGACGGCATCGTCCTCATAGCCCTTGTAGGGGTCGGCCTCCCAGTTGTCGATGTTGCCGATGCCCACGGTGTCAATGTGGGAGTCGATGGCGATGATCTTGTCATCCTGGCCCATCCAGCCGATGACGTTGCCCAGGCCGTCGACCTCAACCTTGTCGTAGCCCAGCTTCTCCATCTCGGCCTTGATGCAGGCCACGACTTCCTTCTCCTCGCAGCTCTCGCTGGGGTGGGAGATCATGTCCCGGAGAAAACGGGTCATGTCGGCGCGGTAGCCTTCGGCGGCCTTCTTGATCTGCTCAAAATCCATGTCAGTGCCCTCCATTATCAGTCATTTGATCCATCCGTCAAAACATGTCCTTCTCTTAGTAGGCGTGCTGGGGTGAGTCGGTGGTGGGATACTCGCCGTCCCAGATCACCCGGCGGAACTTCAGCGGGTCGGTGTTGCCCTCGGTGGAGAACATCAGCACCTGGCTGAAGCGGTCCAGCTCCAGCATCTCCCGCAGATCCTTGTAGGTGTCGTCGCACATGATGGCGTCCAGGCAGCCCATGCCCACGGCGCCGGACTCGCCGGAGATGACCACCGGGTCCCCCTTCACGGGCACGCCCAGCATCCGCATGCCCTTGGCGCTCACCCAGTCGGGGCAGGAGACAAAGGCGCTCACGTGGTTGCGCAGGATGTCCCAGGAGAGGGTGTTTGGCTCGCCGCAGGCCAGACCGGCCATGATGGTCTGGAGGTCGCCGGTGACGATGCGGGGCTGGCCGTCCCCGGCCACAGCGCCCCGGTAGAGGCAGTCGGCGGCACGGGCCTCCATGACCACGAACTTGGGGGGATCGTTGGGGTAGAGGTTGGTGAAGTAGCCCACCACGGCGCCGGCCAGGGAGCCCACGCCGGCCTGGACAAAGACGTGGGTGGGCCGGTTCACGCCGATCTGCCGGAGCTGGTCGGCGGCCTCGTTGGCCATGGTGCCGTAGCCCTGCATGATCCAGGAGGGGATCTCCTCATAGCCCTCCCAGGCGGTGTCCTGGACGATGACGCCATGCTCGGTCTGCTCGGCCTCGGCGGCCGCCATGCGGACGCAGTCGTCGTAGTTCACGTCCTCGATGGTGACCTGAGCGCCCTCCTTGGCGATGTTGTCATACCGGGACTGGCTGGAGCCCTTGGGCATGTGGACCACCGCCTTCTGGCCCAGCTTGTTGGCTGCCCACGCCACGCCCCGGCCGTGGTTGCCGTCGGTGGCAGTGAAGAAGGTGGCCTGGCCGAACTCCTTGCGGAAGGCGTCGCTGGTCAGGTAGTCATAAGTCATCTCGGAGACGTCCCGGCCCATCTCGCCGGCGATGTACTTGGCCATGGCGAAGGAGCCGCCCAGCACCTTAAAGGCGTTGAGCCCGAAGCGGTAGGATTCATCCTTCACGTAGACCCCGCCCAGCCCCAGATACTTGGCCATGCCGTCCAGCCGGGCCAGAGGGGTGATGGAGTACTGGGGGAAGCTGCTGTGGAAAAACCGCGCCTTGGCCACGTTGCTCAGGGACATGATGGACAGATTCTTGTCCTCGCTCTTAGGCATGTGGTTGTCCGTCCACTTGATGGGGTCTTTCATCCCGTTTTTCGCCTCCAAAATGTTTTAAAGCATTCCATACTTTTTGTCTGATTCTGAGTACATCATACCACGTATCCAGACAATGTCAAGGGGTGGAAACAAAATATTTTTCAAGTTTCCTGAAAATTTGTTAGGTTACCTTTCAAACCCTTGGGAGGACAGGCTTTCCTCCTCCCTTCCGGAGAAAAAACACCCCCGCTGCGCCGGGGCGGAGCGGGGGCGTCGGATCACTTTTTCGACGGCTTATAGAAGGTGTTCTCCATGGGCAGCCTGGTGCGCAGCACGTGGTCCATGGCGTAGTAGGCCCCCTGGACGGCGGGGGCGGTGGGGATGGTGGCGATCTCCCCGATGCCCTTGGCGCCATAGGCGAAGGGAAGGAGCTCCTCCTTCTCCACATAGATGGCGTGGATATCGGGGATCTGGTGGGCACGCATGAGGCCCAGGGTGCCAAACTTGGCCTGGGGGACGCAGTCCTTCAGGGGGAAGTCCTCGGTGAGGGCGTAGCCCAGGCCCATGAGGACGCCGCCCTCGATCTGGCCCTGGATGGAGGTGGGGTTGACCACCTTGCCCGAGTCATGGGCGGCCCAGACCTCGCTCACCTTGCCGGCGTCGTCCAGGATGACCACGTGGGTGGCGAAGCCGTAGGCCACGTGGCTCTTGGGGTTGGGCTTGTCGGAGCCCAGCTTGTCGGTGGGGTCGAAAAACTCGGCAAAGTACTCCTTCCCCTCCAGGGCATGGAGGTCTCCCCCAGCGGCGTCCAGGTCCTTTTTCAGGTCGGCGGCGGCCATGCGCACCGCCTCGCCGGTGAGGAGGGTCTGACGGGAGCCGGAGGTGGTGCCCGAGTCGGGAGCTACCTCGGAGTTGGACCCCATGTTGCGCATCCGGTCCAGGCCCAGACCTAAGGTCTCCCCCAGCACCTGGAGGAAGACGGTGGCGCAGCCCTGGCCGATGTCGGAGGCGGCGGAGTAGAGCTCCACCACCCCGTCCTTCACCACCAGCTTACACCGGCCCTTGTCGGGAAGGCCCACGCCTACGCCGGTGTTCTTCATGGCGCAGGCGATGCCCGCCCGGCCGGGATGGGCGTCATAGGCCTCCTTGACAGCCAGCAGGGTCTCCTTCAGGGCGGTGGAGGGGTCGGCGATCTGGCCGTTGGGCAGGGCCTTCCCCGGCTCGATGGCGTTACGGTAGCGGATCTCCCAGGGGGAGATGCCCACCTTCTCGGCCAGCAGGTTGATGTTGGACTCCAGGGCGAACTCGCTCTGGCACACGCCGAAGCCCCGGAAGGCACCGGCGGGGGGATTGTTGGTGTAGTAGCCAAAGCCCCGGATGTCGGTGTTCTGGTAGCAGTAGGGGCCCACCGAGTGGGTGCAGGCCCGCTCCAGCACCGGCCCGCACAGGGAGGCGTAAGCGCCGGTGTCGAAGTAGATTTCACAGTCCAGGCCGGTAAAGATACCGTTTTCATCGCAGCCCAGCGTGAAGGTGCCCTCCATATAGTGGCGCTTGGGGTGGAAGTTGATGGACTCCTGCCGGGAGAACTTCACCTTCACCGGCCGGTTCACCTTCAGGGCCGCCAGTACGGCGATGTGCTGGGCGGACACGTCCTCCTTGCCGCCGAAGCCACCCCCTACCAGCTTGTTTTCCACCACGATGCGGTCCGGGTCCCAGCCCAGCATGATGGAGATCTCCTTCCGGGTGTCGTAGACGCCCTGGTCGGAGGTATACACCTTCACGCCGTCCTTGTAGGGGAAGGCCACGGCGCACTCGGGCTCCAGGAAGGCGTGCTCGGTAAAGGGGGTGGTGTAGTGCTGGGTGACCACATACTTGGATTTGGCCAGGGCGGCCTTGGCGTCCCCCCGGGTCACGTGCCGGGACTGGCACAGGTTGCCGTTGGGGTGAAGCTTAGGGGCGTCGGGCGCCATGGCCTCGTGGATGTTCCGCACCGGCTCCAGGGGCTCGTAGTCGATCTTGACCAGCTTCTTGGCCTCTTTGAGGATGTCCTCGGTCTCGGCCACCACCAGGCAGATGGCATCGCCCACGCAGCGGGTGACATCCCCCTTGGCGATCATCACGTCCCAGTCCTGCTGGATGTGGCCCACCTTATTATTGGGCACATCGTCGGCGGTGAGGACGGCCAGCACCCCGGGCAGAGCCAGGGCGGCGCTGGCGTCGATGTCCAGCACCCGGGCACGGGGATACCGGGAGCGGACGGCGGAGGCGTGGACCATACCTTCCATGTGGACGTCGTCCACATACTCCCCCCGGCCCAGGACCTTGTCCCGGACGTCGGTGCGGAAGGCCCGGTCGCCCACGCCGTAGGTGTCCCCCTTCTCCAGCTCGGGGTCGATGGAGGCCTCCCCCCGGAGGATGGCTCCGGCCAGGGTGATGCCCTCGATGATCTTCTTGTAGCCGGTGCAGCGGCACACGTTGCCCCGGATGGCCTGCTTGATCTGCTCCTCGGTGGGATCGGGGACCTGGTCCAGCAGGGCCTTGCCTGAGAGGACCATACCGGGGATACAGAAGCCGCACTGGACGGCCCCCACCTTGCCGAAGGCGTAGACGAAGGCCTCCTGCTCGGCCTGGGTGAGGCCCTCCACGGTGAGGATGTTCTTGCCCACCGACTTCTTGGTGGTGAGGATGCAGGAGCGCACCGCCTTACCGTCCACGATGATGGTGCAGGTGCCGCAGGCCCCCTCGCTGCAGCCGTCTTTTACCGAAGTGATGCCCAGGTCGTCCCGGAGGTAGCGCAGGAGGGGCTTCTCCTCCTCCGTCTCCCGCAGGACGCCGTTGACCGTGAAGCTGTAGATCTCAGCCATGATAGTTTCCTCCTGTCGCAGGGATGGTTCATTGGACAGCCCCGCCGCCGGCCCGTCGGAGGGCGGCGCGCTGGAGACAGCGGGAGTAGAGTTTTACCAGCTGGCCCACCGCCAGGGCGGACACCAGGGTGCCCACGCCCACGCCGTTGAGCCGGCCGAAGGCCAGAAAGGCGATGACCGAGGCGATGACGGTGAGGGTGCAGTCAAAGGCCACCTTCACGTTGCCGAACTCCCAGCCGCCCTTGGCGGCCAGGGTCTTGACGATGCCCTCACCGGGGAGGATGGTCACGTTGGCCAGCACCTCCAGGGTGATGCCCAGGGCCATGATGGGGCAGCCCAGGATGAGGTAGAGCACCTTGAGGGAAATGGGCCCGTTGAGCTGGGTGGGGATGACGGCCAGCCACAGGTCGATGCACAGGCTGAACACGAAGGTGGCCGGGATCTGTAGCCACTGCATCCAGCCGAACCGCCGGGTCAGGAGCACATCCACCGCCAGAAAGAACATGTTGCAAGCGAAGGTGTAGACCCCGGCGGAGACGCCGGTAGCCAGGTAGAGCACGAAGGAGACGCTGGAGAGGGGCGACGTGCCCAGGGCCGAGCGGGAGAGGAAGGCGATCCCCATGGCGCATATGAGCACTCCCATCAGAAAGATCCCGTACCGTTTGAGGGTCGCCTTCTCCTGCATGTCCCATTCCCCTTTTCTGTTATTTCACCAGGTAGCTGTAATCGCCGCGCACCGTCTGGATGAGGGCCCGGATGTCCTCGGGCAGGCCGCAGCCGGCGTCGGCGGTGTCGTACTCCGCCGTCTGGCCGTCCAGACGGACCAGGCTCCGGCTGCCCTCCAGGGGCAGGAAGCCCTCGTTCTCACTGTTGTCAAAATCCTCTTTGCTCCAGAAGAGGGTGAATTTGTCCTTGTAGGGCCGGCTGTCGTAGGGGCAGAAGGTGCCGCAGTTGCCGCACTCGTTGCACATGCCGTCCACGTGGACGATCTGCCGCTGCCGCTTGCCGGGCACCGCCACGGTCACGTTGGCCCGGTTGGGGCAGACGTCGGCGCACACCTCGCACACCGTGGGGCAGCCCAGGCAGCGGGTGTCGGCACAGGTGTCGCAGTCGGCGCACAGGTCGCCCTTTTTGCTCAACGGTTTGTTATAGTCTGCATTGATATTCCGCTGGGTATACTTATCAAGTTCCAATTCCACAATGGCCTGGGCGGCCTTGGCGGCGTCGGCGATGGCCTCCACCACGGTGGCAGGGCCTCTCCGGGCGTCGCCCACGGCGTAGACACCCTCCACACCGGTGGCCATGGCCTCGTCCACCACGGGGCGGCCCTTCTTGTCCAGGGCCACGCCGCTCTGGACGAAGGGAGCCTCCTCCACGTGCTCGCCTACGGCGGTGATGACGGCGGTGGCGGGGATCTGAGTGGTCTTGCCGGTGTCCACAGGAGAGCGGCGGCCAGAGGCATCGGGGGCGCCCAGCTCCATGACGGAGCAGGTGAGGACGCCGTCCTTCACGCCCACGGGGGCCAGCAGCTCCATGAACTCCACACCGTCGGCCAGGGCCAGGGCCAGCTCCTCCTCGTCGGCGGGCATGTACCGCTTGGTGCGGCGGTAGACCAGCCGGACGTGCTCCACGCCGGGGATGCGCTTGGCGGCCCGGGCGGCGTCCATGGCGGTGTTGCCGCCGCCGATGACCACCACGTCGGTGCCCAGCTTCAGGCTTTCGGGACGCTTCTTGGCCTGCTCCAGGAAGGAGATGACGTTGAGCTCCTCGCCGTAGTCCAGACCGGCAGCGCCGGGCTTCCAGGCGCCGGTGGCGAAGATGACATGGGTGAATCCCTTGGCCTTGACCTCCCCGGCGGACTTCACGTCCACCCCCAGCTCGAACTTGGCGCCGTAGGCTTTGCAGAGGGCCACGTCCTTGTCGATGGCCTCCTTGCCGATGCGGAACTCGGGGATGACGTGGCGGACGATGCCGCCCAGGTCGTCCTTGCGCTCAAAGACGGTGACGTCCACCCCGGCACGGGAGAGGAAGAAGGCGGCGGAGAGGCCGGCGGGGCCACCTCCCACCACGGCTACCTTCTTCCCGGGGACAGGGGCCTCAGCCTTCAGGGTGGGCAGCAGGGCGTCGTAGCCCCCCTGGGCGGCCTTGAGCTTCACATTCCGGATGCGGACGGACTCCTCATAGTAGTTGCGCATGCACTTATCGGCGCAGTGGTGGGGGCAGATGGTGCCGGTGATGAAGGGCAGGGCGTTGCGGCGGGTGATGATCTCCAGGGCCTCCTGGTACTTGCCCTGGTTGGTGGCCATCAGATAGGCGGGGATGTCCTGTTCGATGGGACAGCCGTTGCGGCAGGGGGCGGTGAAGCAGTCGATGAGGGGGACCTTTTTGTTCACCTTCCGCTGGGGCAGGGGCTTGATGGGCTTGTGGTAGAGCTCGGTCTTCTCCACACCGTCGGCCAGGGAGGCCACGGCGGAGACATCCACCCCGGCGAAGGGGGCGCTGCCGCAGTCCATGAGAAGCTCGCCCATCTGGCTCATGCGCTGGTAGCCGCCGGGCTTGAGGATGGTGGTGGCCATGGTGATGGGCCAGATGCCGGCGTGGAAGAGGTCCTTGATGTTGTGGAGGTCGGCGCCGCCGGAATAGGAGATGCGCAGCTTGCCGTCAAACTCCTCGGCCACCTTCCGGGCCAGGGAGATGGTCAGGGGGAAGAGGGACCGGCCGGACATATACATCTCCTGGCTGGGCAACTCCCCGGCGGCCACGTCCACGGGGAAGGTGTTGGTGAGCTTCACACCGAACTCCAGACCCCGCTGGGCGCACAGGGCCATCAGGCGGCGGAACATGGGCACGGCGTCGGCCCACTGGAGGTCCTCCAGGAAGTGGTGGTCGTCAAAGACGATGTAGTCAAAGCCCAGGGAGTCCAGCCGCTGCCGGGCGAACTCGTAGCCCAAGAGGGTGGGGTTGCACTTGACGTAGGTGTTGAGGCCCTTCTCGGTGATGAGGTAGGTGGCGATGCGCTCGATCTCGTCGGGGGGACAGCCGTGGAGGGTGGACTCGGTGATGGAAGCGGAGACCTTGGGGCTGACGGCCTTCACATAGGCCTCGTCCACCTTCCGGAACTTATCCAGGTTGGCCAGGGCCCAGTCCATACACTCGCTCCACACGGGAGAGCCGGAGGCGTCCTTCATGCCCTCGATATATTTGTCGATCTTCTCGCTCTTGATGCCGGCCAGGTCGTAACCCACCGACATGTTGAACACGAAGCCGTCGGGATCGCCCAGGCCCAGCTCCTTGGAGAGGAGCTTGCAGGCGAACCAGGCCTTCACATACTCATCATAGGCCTGGGGCACGGTGAGCTCGGTGGACCACTCGCAGTTGTAGCACTCGTCACCGGCGGTGATACAGGGCTTGGCCACGCACTTGGAGAGCTCCTCGCCGTCCATGATCTGCACCGTCTTGAGCTCGAAGAACCGGGCGCCGGCGGCGTAGGAGGCGATGATGTTCTGGGCCAGCTGGGTGTTGGGACCGGCGGCGGGTCCGTAGGGGGACTCGATCTTCTCGGCGAAGATGGGTAGGGCCTGGCCGTTCTCGTGGCGGACCAGCTTGCTCACACCAAAGATGCTGCCGCGCTCCTGGTACTCGGTGAGGACCCAGTCCATCAGCTGGGCAAAGGGGATGGGGCGCATGATATCACTCATAAGGAATGACCTCCAACAATTATTTCGGGGCTTTTCAGTAGGTCCGATGGTTCAGCTCGCCCCACAGCTTCTTGCTCTGCTCCATGGTCCAGGCATTAATCTTGTCCTCATCGATCCCCACGAACTCACGGTCCTGGTAGAGGACCTTGCCGTTGATGATGGTGGTGCGGCAGTTCTTGCCCATCATTCCGAAGAGCATGTGGCCGTCGATGTTCTCCTCCGAGAAGGGGGTGAAGGGCTTGTAGTCCATGACGATGACGTCGGCGGCGGCGCCGGGCTTCAGGACACCCAGGGGCTTTTCAAAGTACTTGGCGGCGATGGCGGCGTTGTTCTTGAAGAGCATATCCATGGCCTCGCACCAGCCCACATTGGGCAGGCAGGCGTTGTGGCGCTGGATGATGAGGAATACCTTCAGGCTCTCCAGCATGTCGTGGGTGTAGGCGTCGGTACCCATGCCCACGGTGATGCCCTTCTGGAACATCTGGAGCACGGGGGAACAGCCCACGGCGTTGCCCATGTTGGACTCGGGGTTGTTGACCACCATGGTGCCCGTCTCTTTAATCATATCCATCTCGGCGGGAGAGATGTGGATGCAGTGGCCCAGCAGGGTCTTGTCCCCCAGGATGCCGTTGTAAAGGAGGCGGTTCACCGGACGACAGCCGTAGTTGCGCAGGGAGTCGTAGACGTCGTTCATGCCCTCGGCTACGTGGATGTGGAAGCCGGTCATGCCGTTGTTGGCCTCCACCATCTTCTCAAAGGTCTTGTCGGAGATGGTGAAGAGGGCATGGCCGCCGAACATGGCCTTGATCATGTCGTCGTTGGCGTCCTTGGCCCACTTGGCAAAGTCGGCGTTCTCCTGAATGGACTGGAGGGTCTTTTCCTCCCCGTCCCGCTCGCTCACCTCATAGCACAGGCAGGCGCGCATGCCCAGCTCCTGGCACACGTCCTTGATGGCGAAAAGGGAGCCGGGGATCTCACAGAAGGAGGCGTGGTGGTCGAAGATGGTGGTGACGCCGTCCCGGATGCAATCCAGCACGGTGGCGTAGGCGCTGGCACGGGTGCCGTCCAGGGTCAGGTGGCGGTCGATGTTCCACCAGGTCCCCTCCAGCACCTCCAGGAAGTTGGTGGGGTTGTTGCCCTCGATGGCCAGGCCACGGGCCAGGCCGGAGTAGATGTGGGTGTGGGCGTTGATGAGGCCGGGCATGATGACGCCGCCCTTGGCGTCCACAAACTGGGCGTCGGGGTACTTGGCCTTCAGGTCGGCCAGGGTCCCCACTTCCTTGACGATCTCTCCCTCCACCGCCACGGCGCCGTCCGCCAGGTAGGGCAGGGCGGGATCTCTGGTGATGAGCCTTCCGTTTCCGATCAGAAGCATGTGCCTCTCCTCCTATCCGATTTCCGGGTGTTTGCCCCGGTCAACATTTTCCATTTAAAACAAAAGGTGCCCATTCTTCTCAGAATGAACACCAGCCCGTGCGCGCAGCACTTCGTTACAGCTTAAATTGTCAGTTGTGCACAAGGCTTGCCCTTCTGCCGTATTCACTTTATCATATTTTGACCTGCAACGCAAGAGATAAATCAAAAATATTTTGGCCGCCTGACTTTTTGTTGAAATCCTTCTGTCAAACGGATATAATAAGGATAGAACTGATTTTTGAGGGAAAGGTGGTTCGCTATGCAAGCGTCCAATCTGGAATTCTGCCTCCAGCTGGCCAAGGGCATCGCCCGACAGTTCGGCCCCAACTGTGAGGTAGTGGTCCACGACCTGGCCTCCAACGACCCGGAGACCTCCATCGTGGCCATCGAAAACGGCCATGTCTCCGGCCGGAGGGTGGGGGACGGCCCCTCCCATGTGGTGCTGGAGGCCCTGCGGGACGGGGGCGCGGTACCGGAGGACCGGCTGAGCTACCTCACCAAGTCGGAGGACGGCAAGATCCTCAAATCCAGCACCATCTACCTCCGGGACGACGACGGCAAGGCCATCGGCATCTTTGCCATCAACTACGACATCACCCTCATGCTGGCTATGGAGGATGTGCTGAAGAGCTTTACCGCCACCGATCTCCCCCAGGAAGAGCCAGAGCACATCTCCCGGAACGTGGCCGACCTTCTGGACGAGCTCATCGAGCAGAGCGCCAAACTAGTGGGCAAGCCGGTGGCCCTCATGAACAAGGAGGACAAGGTGAAGGCCATCCAGTTCCTCAACGACACCGGCGCCTTCCTCATCACCAAGTCAGGCTACAAGGTATGCAAGTACTTCGGCATCTCCAAGTACACCTTATATAGCTACATCGACGAGGCTAAGTCGGCCTCGGAAAAGTAAAGGCTCAGAAGGAACCCGGCGGCAGCGGCCGCCGGGTTCCTTTGTCGTTTACTTGCTGTTTTCGGGTTCCTTGGGCAGGATCAGATTGAGGAGGATGGCCATAATGGTGGCCACCACCACAGAAGAGGAGCCAAACACGGTGGACACCCAGCCGGGGAAGTGACTGCCGGCCAGGCAGCCGGGTACCTGGGTGATACCCACGCCCAGGGCCACGGAGAGGCCTACCACGGAGCTCTTTCGGGTGGTGAAGCCACCCTCGGTAATCATGCGGATGCCGGTCATGGTAATGGTGGCAAAGACCGAGATGGTGGCGCCGCCGATGACACACTGGGGAATGGTGGTGAGGATGGAGGCAAACTTGGGCACCAGACCGGCCACCAGAAGGATACCGGCAGCCAGCGCAAAGACGGCCCGGTTGATGACCCGGTTGACGGTGACGATGCCCACGTTCTGGCTGTAAGAGGCGGTGGGCAGGCCGCCGAAGAAGGCGCCCACGATGCTCATGACGCCCTGGCCGATGATGCCGCCGGAGAGCTCCTTGTCGGTGGGCAGACGGTCCATGCCGCCCATGGTGGTGGAGCTCAGGTCTCCGATGGTCTGCACCGCGTTGACCACGTACACAATGGCCAGAGAGACGCAGGCGGAGGGGACAAACTTGATCTCAAAGGGCATGAACTGGGGCAGAGCGAACCAGGCCGCGCCGCTCACTCCCGAGAGGTCGACGATCCCCAGGAAGTAGGCAATGATATAGCCCACGATCATGCCGATGAGGATGGAGGCCAGCTTCAGAATGCCCTTGGTAAAGTTGTTGAGGAATACCACCACCGCCAGGGTGATGAGGGCCACCGCCCAGCTCCGGGGGTTGCCGAACCACTCGCTGGTGGCGTTGCCGCCGGCCATATACCGCACGGCGGTGGGATAGAGGGAAAGGCCGATGGTGAAGATCACCGTACCGGTGACCAGGGGCGGGAAGAGAGGACGGATCTATTTGACAAAGACGCCGAAGAGAATGGCTACACAGCCGCCCACGATCTCAGCGCCCAAAATGGTGGCCAAATCGAACTGTCCGCCGATGGCCTGGAGGGTGGGGATGTGGGCGAAGCTGATGCCCATGATCACCGGCAGCCGGGAGCCGATGCGTCCAAAGATGGGGAAAAGCTGGAGGAGCGTCGCCACCGCCGTCAGAATCAGCGACACCTGGATCATCAGCGTCCGTTCGGCTGCGGAAAGTCCACAGGTATCTGAGATCAGGATGGCCGGCGTAATGATACCGACTACAGCGGCCACCACGTGCTGGAACCCAAGGGGAATCATCTGACCAGCGGAAGGGACACCTTCAAAGCTGAATACACTGCCGTTCCCTGTCTGTTGCTTCATCATGGTTCTCCACCTCACAAAAAGTTTTTATTGCTTAATTTTATTTATTGCAAACACATCATACTACCCGTCCCCCTAAAATGCAAGCCGTTTTTCCCATGTGGCCTCCAATTTTAAGGGCTGTTTTTTGTGTATAATTACTATGCTGCATGCTTTTATTTTCCACATTCTGCTGCTTTCCTTTTTCCATTGTCTCCTCATCATTCTCATTTCCCAATAAAATGTGTTTTAATATTGGTTATTTCCCATTTCTCTCCTCCATTTTTGCTTAAAACATATTTATCTTTTTCAAGTATCATAAATTCGATAATGTCGAACAATTATTTTTTATCATCGAACAGCGTACTTGTCAGCCTTCCGCAAATTTGTTACACTCATTTCAAACCCAAATTTTTGTTTGCGTGGTGCCTGCCAATGGAACAACACAGCAAAACCCTCAGCCCCTCCCGGCAGAACGCCGCCGGGAAATTAGCTGTCCTGGGCGCTCTGCTCCTGGCGGTCTTTCTCCTCTCCTTCTGCGTCGGCCGGTACGGCGTCCCCCTGGATCAGGTGGTGCGGGTCCTCCTCTACCGCCTGGGTGCCGCCCTGGGCGGTCTGCTGGACCGGCTCCCCGGCGTGGACGTTGGCCCCCTCTTTCCCCTTGAGGTGACCTGGACAGGACAGATGGAGACGGTGGTTATGCAGATCCGGCTGCCCCGAATCATCATGGCCTGCCTGGTAGGCTGCTGCCTGGCGGCGGCGGGGAGCACCTACCAGGGCATTTTTCAGAACCCCATGGCCTCCCCCGACATCTTGGGCGCCTCCTCCGGCGCCGCCTTCGGTGCCGCTCTGGCCATTCTCCTGGGTGGACACAGCCAGGCTGTCACCGGCTCCGCCTTCTTCTTCTCCATCCTCACCGTGGCCCTGGTCTATCTGCTGGCCGCCCGTGCCCCCGGCAAGCGGGTACTCAATCTGGTCCTGGCCGGCATCATGGTGAGCTCTCTCTTCACCTCCGCCACCTCTTACATTAAATTGGTGGCCGACCCCACTAACCAGCTGCCCGAGATCACCTACTGGCTCATGGGCTCCCTCTCTGCCACCAAGACCGCCGACGTGGCCTACGTTCTCTTCCCCATGGCTCTGGGGCTTGTCCCCCTCTTCCTCCTGCGCTGGCGGATCAACCTGCTCACCCTGGGGGACGAAGAAGCCAAGACCATGGGCATCCACACCAACCGGCTGCGCCTCATTCTAGCCCTGTGTGCCACCCTGGTCACCGCCGCCTCCATCTCGGTCTCCGGCATGATCGGCTGGGTGGGGCTGGTGGTCCCCCACCTGGGCCGCCGGCTGGTGGGCAACGACTACCGCGCCCTCATGCCCGCCTCCATGCTCTTCGGCGCCGTCTTTCTCCTGGCGGTGGACAACGTGTCCCGGAACCTCCTGGCCACCGAGATCCCCATCGGCATCCTCACCGCCTTCATCGGCGCCCCCTTCTTCCTCTATCTCATGATGCGGAAGGGAGGGTTCCGCTGATGCTGGACATCCGGGATCTGCGCTTTTCCTACGGCGACCGCCCCGTCCTCCAGGGCCTGTCCCTTCATCTGGGGGTAGGGGAGCTGGTCTTTCTCCTGGGGGCCAATGGGGCTGGCAAGTCCACCCTGTTCCGGTGCGTGCTGGGTCTGCTGCCCGGCTATGAGGGGGTGATCTCCCTCAAGAGCGGGGACACCCGGCACCTCTCCGCCCGGGCCCTGGCCCGGGAGATCGCCTACATCCCCCAAAACCACCACCCCACCTTCTCCTATCCGGTGCTGGACATGGTGCTCATGGGCACCCATCATCAACTCTCCCCCTTCGCAAACCCCGGCCCCAAGGAAGAGGCCATCGCCCTGGAGGCCCTGGAGCAGGTGGGCATCCGTGATCTGGCCGACCGGGATTTCCAACACCTCTCCGGCGGCGAGCAGCAGCTGGTCCTCATCGCCCGGGCCCTGGCCCAGCAGGCCAAAATTCTCTTTATGGACGAGCCCACCTCCAGCCTGGATTTCGGCAACCGGGTCCGAGTGCTGGACAAGACGGCGGAGCTAGCCCGGCGGGGCTACACCATCCTCCTCTCCTGCCACGACCCCCAGCTGGCCCTTCTCTACGCCGACCGGGTGGTGGCCCTCCACCAGGGCCGCATCCTGGCTGACGGAGCGCCGGAGGAGGTGCTGAACGAATCCCTCCTCCACACCCTCTATCAGGTCCCCGTCCGCTTTACCCGCACGGAGCACGGCACCCTTCTCTCCCCCGTCCGCCGGCACATGTACCACTGGACGGAGGAGATGGTGGCCTATATGGAGGCAGCGGCGGAGCACTCCGACTTCTACGAACAGATCGCCCAGACAACGGCTGAAGCTGTCCCAGCCAATGCCGTCATCTGTGACGCCGGCTGCGGCCTGGGCTTTGCCAGTCTGGCCCTGGCTCCCCGCTTCCGAAAGGTAGTGGCTGCCGACCGCTCCGCCGAGGCACTGGCCGTGCTCCGGCGAAAAAATACCTTTTCTAACCTGGAGATCCGGGAGGGAGACCTCTTCACCCAGCTCCCGGCGGAGCCCTACGACGCCATGCTCTTCTGCTTCTTCGGCTCCCCTGAGGAGATCCTCCGCTGCACCCGTCAGCAGTGCCGGGGCAAGGTAGTGGTGGTGAAGCCGGTGTGGACCCACCACCGCTTCTCCCGGGAAAAGATCCCCGACCGCCGCCACGGCGGCGCCGAGCTGGAGCGCCGCCTCACCGAGCTTGGCATCCCCTTCATCCGCCGGGAGCTGGCCCTGCGCCTGGACCAGCCGCTGAAGAGCGTGGAGGACGGTCTGCGGTTCTTCCGGCTTTACAGCAAGGACACCGACCCCGCCGACATCACCGAGGACTTTGTCCGCGCCCGGCTGGAGCCCCAGGACGACCCACAGTACCCCTACCGCCTGCCGGTGGACCGGACGGTATCGGTCCTGATCTTTGACGCCAAGGATATTCCCCCGGAAACTGAAAGGAGTTTGGAACCATGAAAAAGCCGCTCTCTCTGCTCCTCGCCCTCTCCCTGACTCTCTCCCTGTGCGCCTGCGGCGGGGGCCCCGCCACCACCCCGTCCCCCACCGGTTCCGCCCCGGTGGAGACGCAGAGTGCCGGGGCTGACGCCACCGCCGAGACCCGAATTTTCACCGACTCTGTGGGCCGCGAGGTGGAGCTCCCCGCCAAGATCGACAAGGTGGCCGTCTCCGGCCCTCTGGCCCAGATTGTCCTCTTCGCCCTGTGCCCCGACAAGCTGGTGGGAATCGCCAACGAGTGGGATGCCAGCGCCGAGGCCTATCTGGACACCGAGTACTACAACCTCCCCCTGCTGGGCCAGCTCTACGGCGGCAAGGGCGAGCTGAACCTGGAGACCCTCCTGGCCTCCGGCGCTCAGGTGGTCATCGACGTGGGCGAGCCCAAGGACACCATCGTGGAGGACCTGGATGCCCTTCAGGAGCAAACCGGCGTACCCTTCGTCCACATCACCGCCACCACCCAGACCACTGGCGACGCCTACCGCCTGCTGGGCGAGCTGGTGGGCATGGAGGAGGAGGCCGAGACCCTGGCCTCCTACTGCGAGGAGATCTATGCCCGCACCGTGGACATCGCCAACAGCGTGGAGAAGGTGGACCTTCTCTACATCACCGGACCCGACGGCCAGAACGTCATCGCCCAGAACTCCTACCACTCCGAGATCATCGACCTTTTGTCCAACAACATGGCCGTGGTGGAGTCCCCCTCCTCCAAGGGCACCGGCAATGAGGTGGGCCTGGAGCAGATCCTGCTGTGGGACCCCGACTACATCATCTTTGCCCCCGACAGCGCCTATGACGCCGTGGCCGGTGACCCCGCCTGGCAGCAGCTCACCGCCATCTCCAGCGGAAACTACTATGAGACCCCCATGGGCCCCTACAACTGGATGGGCTTTCCCCCCTCCGTCCAGCGCTACCTGGGCATGATGTGGATGGCCAAGCTCCTCTACCCCGACACCGCCGATTATAACCTCTACGAGGAGGTGGCCCGGTACTATGACCTCTTCTACCACTGTGAGCTGACCCAGGAGCAGTACGACGCCCTGGTAGCCAACTCCATCGGCAAGCAGGCTCAGTGAGGTGAACGGTATGAAAACACTCTTTGAAGCCCTGCGCGCTGCCCTTCTCAACGGTGAAAAGGCCGTCCTCTGCACCATCGTGGCCAGCTCTGGCTCCTCCCCCAGGGGAGAGGGCGCCAAGATGGCGGTCTTTGCCGACGGCACCGCCACCGGCACCATCGGCGGCGGCGCGGTGGAGCGCAAGAGCCAGGAGTACGCCCAGGAGCTTCTCCGCTCCGGCAGCTCCTCCTTGGTCCACGCCTTCCGTCTTTCCCCCAACGAGGTCCAGGACATCGGCATGATCTGCGGGGGTAATGTAACAGTGGCCTTCCAGGTCCTGGACGCCGCCGCTCTCCCCGTGCTGGACGCCATTGTGGAGGCCCTGACCCGCTGTGACAAGGACGTGTGGCTCATCACCCCCGTCCAGGAGGGCTTATCCTGGTCCCTGGGCCTCTACGACGCCTCCCACGGGCTCCGCTTCGCCGACGCCCTCAGCATGGAGAACCTGCGCCCCATGCTCCTGAGCCGCGGCGTTCTCCGTAAGGAGGCCCCCTCCTTCTACGTGGAGCCGCTGGTGCAGGCCGGTGTGGTCTACCTCTTCGGCGGCGGCCACGTGGGGAAGGCGCTCTGTCCCGTCCTCTCCCAGGTTGGGTTCCGGGTGGTCCTCTACGACGACCGCCCCCAGGCCGCCGTACCGGAGCAGTTCCCCCAGGCCGTCCGCATCGTGCTGGGGGACTACCGGCATATTTTCGACCACATCACCATCACCGACCGGGACTACGTGGTCATCATGACCCCCGGCCACCAGAGCGACTTCGAACTTCTGGCCCAGGTCCTCACTACCCCCGCCACCTATGTGGGCTGCATCGGCAGCAAGCACAAGGTGGCCGCCACCCGGGAGAAGCTGGCCGGACTGGGCTTTTCCGAGGCGGATATGGACCGGGTCCACTCCCCCATCGGCCTGCCCATCGGCGGGGAAACTCCCGAGGAGATCGCCATCTCCATCGCCGCCGAGATGATCGCCCACCGCTCGGGCCGACTGTGAGGTGACGGCATGGAGACGGGTAGAAAAATCCGCTCGGTGGACAAGGCCATGGTGCTGCTGGAGCTGCTGGGGGCGGGCAGATCGCCGCTGACCCTCTCCGAGCTGGAGCAGCGTTCCGGATTGCCCAAGAGCACCATCCACGGCCTTCTCTCCACCATGCGGGAGCACCACATGGTCTCCCAGCAGGCCGACGGCCGCTACTGTCTGGGACTGCGGCTCTTTGAGCTGGGCTGCGCCGTCAGCGCCTCCTGGGATATCACCGGCGTGGCGGCCCCCTATCTGGCCAAACTGTCGGCGGTCACCGGCGCCACCGCCTTTCTGGCCGTCCGCAGCGGCGGCGAGGCGGTGACCCTAGACCAGTCCAGCGAGGGCAGCGGCCTGCGCATCGTCTCGGAGGTAGGCGGCCGGCTCCCCCTCTGCTGCACCTCACAGGGAAAGCTCTTTTTGGCCTATTGCTCCTCCGAAGCCGAGCAGGCCCGGCTCATCCGGTCCTATCCGCCGGTCCCCCATACCCCACACACCATCACCGATCCGGACCAGCTGACCGAGGAGCTCCGCAGGATCCGTGCCCAGGGCTATGCCGTGGAGGACGGAGAGTTCCGCATCGGTCTCCGATCGGTGTCCGCTCCCATCTTCGGCCTGGGCGGCACCCTTCGGTACGCCCTGGGGGTGGTGGGACTCTTCCGGCGCACCACCGCTCCGGAGTTCACTCTGGCCATCCGCCTGGCCACCGAATACGCCGCCCAGATCTCTGAGGAACTGAGCCGGCGCCCATAGCGTACGAAAAAATCCCCCCTTGGGACGCCTGGCTTTAGGCGTTCCAAGGGGGGATCTTACGTTCAACGCTCCCAGCTCACACCGGACCCAGCAGCAGCGGCTGGAGCTGCCGCCCTTCCAGGGCGGCGTCCACCGTGTCGTTGATCTTTGTAAAGTCGGCCACCAGGGAGGTGGGCTTCCCCACCGGATTGTCCTGCCGGTAGGGGACGAAAAAGACGTGCTTTTTGTCCAGCAGCGTCGCGATGTTTTTGGCCGAGCCGGCCAGGCCGTCGTTGGTGGAGACGGCTACTACCACCGGCCGGCCGTTGCGCCACATGGCCTTGGCCGCCATGGTCACCGACGTGTCGCTCATGCCGTTGGCCAGCCGGGACAGAGTGCTCCCGGTGCAGGGGGCGATGACCAGCACATCGAGGAGCTTCTTGGGGCCGATGGGCTCGGCCTTGGGGATGGTGTCGATGACCCGCTTATCGCAGATGCGCTCCATCTCCCGGATAAACTCGTGGGCCGGACCAAAGCGGCTGTCGGTCTCGGCGCTTTTCTCCGAGATAATGGGGGTCACGTCCCCATATTTCGCTTTGGCCCGCTCCAGGGCCGGCATCACCTGGTCGTATGTACAAAAGGACCCGCAGAAGGCGAATCCCACCCGAACTTGTTCCATGCTCAGACTCCTAACTCACAGAGAATATGACAGATGGTGTCCCGCAAGATTTTTCCCGCTGTGACAGGGGCTACCTTGCCGGGCAGGGAGAGGGCCCAGATCACCCGCACTCCCAGCTCCGCTGCCGCCTCCATGTCCACCCCGCCGGGGCGGGAGGCCAGGTCGATGACCAGGCAGTCGGGCTCCAACTGGGCCAGGCGCTGGGCGTCCAGCACCCGGGCGGGGGCGGTGTTCACCACCAGGTCGTAGGCACACAGGCACTCGTCCAGGCCCTCCAGGTGCTCCGGGACATAGCCGTAGGCCTCCGCCCAGGCCAGGTCGGCCCACTTCCGGGCGGCCACGCTGACCCGTGCCCCCAGGGCCCGGAACCGGTGGGCGGTGAGCTTCCCCACCCGGCCGAAGCCCACCACCAGCACCCGGGCACCGTGGAGGGTGATGGGCAGCTCCTCCATGGCCAACTGTACCGCCCCCTCGGCGGTGGGGACAGCGTTGGTAATGGGACACCGTCTTCACCTGTTGGATCTTCTCTGTCGTTGATGGCGATGCAGTGGACGCCAAACATAGGGAAGCCTTCCTCGGTATAGACTCTGGTTGCGCCCCAAAGAGCGGTGGTAAGCGAAGCAAGGACATTTCTGCCCCAACCGATGTGGAAATGCAAAGGAATACAGGCAGTCAAAAAAGCTGCTGGGGTCCTTTTGACAGTCAGAGCGGCGGGACAGTATGTCCCGCCGCTCTCAGACCCTCACTCCTGCGCGGGATAGACGGCAGATACTCCGGCTCACCGTCTCTATGGCCTCCAGGAGACAGGACTGCTGCTCCCGGCTATCGCACCGGAGGCTCAGCTCTGAGCCTCTTCCGGCTACTCCACCGGCTGAGGCCGATATTGGATATTGATATAAAAGCACTCCCCGTTCGCGCCGGGTCTTACAAACATAAAATCCTCTCCGCAGACCAGGCCGCCAACGGTCTCGCCCCGCTGGTTGATCCGCTGATAAGCCTCTACCGCACTGCTTTTGGAGTTTGCATCGGTGGGCGCGTCGTAGAACTCCACCCGTGTCTCCCGATTTCGGACAGCTTCTTCGATCTGCTCCATATAGCGCTGGACCGCCGCATCGAACTGCGCCTGCTGCTCCTCCCGCTCTGCCGCTTCCCGGAGCGGATATTGAATCTCAACCCGAAATGCATTGGTGGGCTGAATCCCCGTGTCGCTGATGATGTAATCCGTCCCGGCCACAAGGCCGCCGGGGGTGGCGTGGCCCTCCACTTTTGCCGTTATGGCAGCCTGGGAGGCATAGTACCAGGGTTTATCCGGCATGTCTGCGTAGTCTGTGGGCTGGAGCACCACCTCCACCTCCCCAGCGTCGATGGCCGCATTGATCTGGTCCAGATACCGCTGCTCCTCCGCCTCGGCCCACTTGTAGTTGGTGAGGGTCACCGTCTGGTCCTTGGCGCTGATGTTGTAGTCGCTCCCGTAGGTGTAGCCGTCAAAGCTGTACCCGGTGGTCTTCATGATCTTGCAGGCGTCCTGGATGGCCCCCTCGGTGTAGTCGGTGAGGGTCAGCGTGATGGTCCGGCAGTCCATCCCGGCGATGGCCTGCTCCAGAATGGGCACGAGCTCCCCGGCGGCGGTCTCGTCCTGGTTCTGCTGCTGCTCCTTTTCTTCCTCCTTGACGGCCTGCCGGCGCGCCTGCTCCGCCGCCACATCGGCCCGGCGGAACTCAAAGCGCATCTTCCGGGAATTGAAGGAGCCGTAGGCGAATTCCGGGTGCTGGGTGATAACGGCATCCGTCACCTCGCGGCTGTATTTGGACAGAGTGTTGGAGTCAAAGCCGGAGTCGGACATGTCGATGGTGAAGTAGAGCGCGTCGCCCAGCTGCTGGTCGGAGAGGGCCTGGAGCTCGGCCTGGGTCCAGGTGGGGACGTTCGCCAGGGCGGGGGCGCAGACGGCCAGGATGGCGTCTACCTGCTCCTGCCGGTTGTCGGCCATCTCCTGGTCTGTCGAGTCCAGCAGGTCCTCATCGTACTTGGTGCTGGTGCAAGCGTAGACGGCCTCCCAGTCCCGGTGGCTCCGGCTGACCATCACCTTGTCGCTCTTCAGGAAATAGGTGTAGCGGATATAGCCACCGCCCTGGTTGGTGGGGTCGTCCCAGGTGGCGTCCACATGGTACCACTCGCCGTCCACCTGCACCAGGTTCCAGGCGTGGTAGCCGCCGGCGTAGCCGGTGATGGTCTCACAGGGGATGCCGGCGGCATCCAGCAGGGCCTCGTAGGCCATGGCGTAGCCGGAGCAGACGGCGGTCCCGTTCAGCAAGGCCCCCTCGGCCTGGTGGGAGATGAAGGGCATGTTTCCAATATCCACCCGGTAGTCATAGTCACAGTGGGTGACCAGGTAGTCGTGGAGGGTCTTCACCACGTCGTAGTCGCTCATACCAGCGGTGATCAGGGTGTCCACCACCCGGTCGGCCTCCGCAAGGGCGGCGTCGGAGATGTAGCGCCAGTCGCTGTCCGCCACTGTGGTGACGGAGATGGCACTGTCGGTGTAGTACACCGCCAGGGTCTTGGCGATCTGCCCGTCCTGCTCGTAGGCGTTGAGATGGGTGACCCCGTAGGGGTTGGCCCCGTCCAGGTCGGCGATCTTCAGGGCCAGCTGCTCCGCCTGGGAGGCCTCCATCCCGAACTCGCTGATGTCGATGGCGGACTTCCGATCCAAGAAGCCGGTGGTGATGGCCAGGGTGGCCCCCACCTCATTGCTCAGGGCCGGCTGCTCCAGGTCGGTGGGTTTCTGCTGTTCTGTGACGTTCTCCCCGTCCCCTAGCTGCTTATATAGGCAGTAGACCACGTCGGACCGGGGACAGGCGGCCTTGGCGGTGAAGCTCAGGCCGTCAGTGAGGCCGCTCTCCCTGGCCCAGGCCACGGCGGCGGTCGACCAGTCGCTGCCAGAGGCCTCTTCCCCGGCAAAGCGGCACAGGAAGGTGAAGATCTGGTCGTAGGCCAGGGTGCCGTTCAGGTCGAACCGACCGCCCCCAGCGCCGTTGGTGATCCCCTGCTCCACCGCCCAGAGCACGGCCTTGTAGTAGTAGGCGTTTTGGTCGGTGACGTCGGAGAAGGAGGAGGCAGAAGTCTTAGGTGCCGGGGACCCGGCGGCCCGCCACAGGAAAGTGACTGTCTCAGCTCGGGTAACGGTAGATTTGGGGGAGAAGGCGCCGTTGCCGGTGCCCTGGGTAACCCCTTTCTCTACCGCCCAGGCTACCGCTTCAGCATAGTAGTCGGTGCTGCTCACGTCGGTGAAGCCGGTCTCCGGGTCGATGGAGGGCTGGTCGGTGGAGGTGGTCTCCTCCGCGGTGGAGGCCGTCAGACCGTCCAGTACCTTGCTGGGGGCATAGCAGGTGCTGATGTTGGTGCCCCGGCCCTGGGCGCCGTAATTGTCATAGCCCCAGGCCCACAGGGAACCGTCGGTTTTGAGGGCGATGGTGTGGATGCCGCCGGTGCTGACGGCGGCCACGCCGTCCAACAGCTTGACGGGGACGGTCTGGATGGGCCAGCCGCCGTTGGTATCGTTGCCGCCGTCAAAGCCCAGATAGTCGGAGTTGTTGGAGCCCCAGGCCCAGAGCGTGCCGTCGGTCTTGACGGCATAGGCGGTGGGGGTACTATTCAGAGAGATGGACACCTGGGCCACGTCGTCCAGGATCTTGTTCAGCACATAGGTGGCCTCTTTGGTACCGTTGCCCAGGGTGCCCTCACTGTTCCCTCCACAGGTCCACAGGGAGCCGTCGGTCTTGATGACGGCCAGGCAGGAGTTGCCGCACTCCACATAGGCCACGCCGCTGTCCAGGACCTTCTTGGGGGTGAGCTGAGGCTTGGTGCTGGCAAAGGCGCCGGAGCCGGTCTTTACCGGCTCAAAGCCCAGTTGGCCTGCCCGGTTGGAGCCCCAGGTCCACAGAGAACCGTCAGTCTTGACGGCGGCGGCAAAGTCGGCCCCGCAGCTCACCATAGCCACGTCGTCCATGATCTTTTGGGGACCGGCGCTGTCGGTCTCAGTGCCGTTGCCCAGAGTGCCGTTATAGCCGTAGCCCCAGGTCCACAGGGAGCCGTCGGTCTTGACCACAGCGGTG
Source organism: Intestinimonas sp. HCP28S3_D6 (assembly GCF_052065695.1). Taxonomy (NCBI): domain Bacteria; kingdom Bacillati; phylum Bacillota; class Clostridia; order Eubacteriales; genus Intestinimonas; species Intestinimonas sp. HCP28S3_D6. The sequence continues at coordinate 2,490 of NZ_JBQHTM010000025.1, read as the reverse complement.
AAGTTGCCGCCGCAGCTCACCTGGGCCACATCGTCCATGACCTTTTTGGGGGTGGTCTGGTAGCCGTCCCCCGCGCTGCCCAGCTGGCTTGCGAATTTGCTGCCCCACATCCACAGGGAGCCGTCGGTCTTGATGGCGGCGACCTGGTTCCAGCCGAAGTCCACCGCCGCCACATCGTCCATCACCTTGGCGAATTCGTTCTGCACCCCGGCATCTTTGTCAGAGGTGCCGATGCCGGAGAGGGTGGTGTCGGTGTTGGTCTGCTCGTAGCCCAGCTGATAGGAGCTGTTCAGGCCGCAGGTATACAGCTCGCCGGCGTCGTTGATATAGGCGCTCAGGTAACTGCCGGCGGCCAGGGAGGCCTTCCCGGCAGCGCCCGCTGCCCTGGCGGGCAGGGTTCCTGCCAGCAAAACCACAGCCAGCAGGAGGGGGAGAAGTCTTTTTGTCCGTTTTTTCATGGTAAACCCCCGTTCTGATCGGCAGGTCATCTGCCGCTTCTTCTATCTGTGGAACGTTAGGCCAGCTGCTTCCACAGGCAATAGACCACATCGGACCGGGGGCAGCTGGCGGTGGCGGTAAAGCTCAGGCCCTCGGTCAGGCCGCTGCTCTGGGCCCAGCTCACCGCGGCGGCCGACCAGTCGCTCCCGCTCAGGCTCTCTCCGGCGGCCCGGCTGAGGAAGGTGAAGATCTGGTCATAGGTCAGAGGATTGCTCAACCCGAACATGTTGTTGCCCACGCCGCCGGTGATCCCCTGCTCCGTGGCCCACAGGACGGCTTTGTAGTAATAGGCGCCGGAGTCGGTCACGTCGGTGAAGGAAGACACCGTGGAGGTGGGCTCCGGGGAGCCGGCGGCCCGCCACAGGAAGGTCACGGCCTCCGCACGGGTGACAGTGTTGGCGGGGGAGAAGGTGGAAGCGCCGGTGCCACTGGTGACACCCCGGTCCACCGCCCACTGCACCGCCTGGGCGTAGTAGTCACCGGAGCTCACGTCGGTGAAGCCGGCCACGGGCACCACGTAGTGGATGGCGGCGTTCTTCAGGTTGGTGTTGCCCGCTCCGATCTCGATCTGGGCCCACTGCTCCGGGGTACCGTAGTAGTACACATCGGCCAGATTGCCACAGCCCACAAAGGCCTCCTTCCCGATGGTGGTGAGACTGCCCGGAATGGTTACACTGGTCAGCGCCTCGCAATTTTTGAATGCCCTGTCCTGAATGGTGGTGAGGTTCGCCGGCAAGGAGATGGTGGTCAGAGCGTTACAGTCTTCAAACGCCCTTTTTTCAATGGTGATGAGGCTGGTCGGAAGGGTGACGGTAGGCAGCGCATCACAGTCGAAAAAGGTCTGATACCCCAGGGTGGTGAGGTTGTTGCTCAGGGTGACCCGCACCAGATTATCGCAATTATAAAAGGCCCCATCGCCCAGTTCCGTGAGGCTGTTGGGGAGAATCACCTCCGTCAGGGTCTCTCCTTCACCCATCAAAGCAAAGGCCGACCCTCCAAGGGAGACGACCCCCTCCGGAATGGTGATGCTGGTTAGTGTGGGTGCTCCGATGATTACTTCAATATGCCGGACCGGCGCACCGTCGATCGTGGCGGGGATCGTAAGCGCATGGGGTTCGCTGGAAGTAACCTCTGCAAAATCCATAATCCCGGTCCCGGGATCAAAATAATAACCCACACCGGGAAATTCATAGTACTCCGTATATGCCATCGCGGGGACGGCCAGGACCAGGGACAGGCAGGCCGCCAGGGCGGACACACGGGAGAAAAATTTCTGTTTCATCATTGGCACTCCTTTTCGTTCATTTTTCCGGTTCCCGTCCGGAGGGGCTGGAATCGAACAGCCGGGATCTATCTGTGGATGGAAATGTCGGAATCAGGACGCGGCCGGCCATCCCGGAGAGGTACGGTCGGCGCAGGCTCACCCCCAGGGGGGGCCAGGACCACACCCCGGGAGGTACCATGCGTCCCCGGCCGGGCGATCGGCGGGATACAACGCTTGGCCGTGGACCGTGCCCCCTTCCCGTTTCGGACAAGCGCCAGGATAACCACCGGGACAGCCGACAGAGGAGCGGCCAGGGCGCATGGCGGCCAGGGCGGAGAACAGAGCAGCGGTGGTGCCCAGGTCCCGGAAGGGCTTATCCCGCTCCTTTTTCCGCCATGCTTCCCGTTTTGTCTCTCCATATGCGGGATCCATGTCCCGCTTCTGCTCCTCCCAAAATTCCTCTCTGGTCACACGGCTTCGCCCGCGGCGGGCTTTCCGCCGTTCCAAGTGTCCGCGGGCCTCCTCCTCTCTGGCTCTCTTTTTCGCGTCCCTGGGGCTTTGCTCTGTGATATAGTGCCGGCCCAGTCTTTTCCGGTTTTATAATTTTAAAAATTTTTCGCAAATTGCAAGTGCAAGCTGGACACCTGCACGGTAGAACTTAGTTAATCAGAGCGTCGGTCAGGATGGAAGCCGCTGGCTTCCATCCTGGGCGATGCTGCCGCAGCCGG
>NZ_JBQHTM010000024.1:0-50331 GCF_052065695.1 Intestinimonas sp. HCP28S3_D6 | reverse complement strand
GGATATGGTCTCCTCTCGTTCGGTTGTTGTCCGCAACTTCAACTATAACCGATGAGGCCCTGTCCTTCATCCTTTTTTATTCAGATGTCCAATATGTATTGTAGTCCTACAACAATTTTTTCAGTTTTTTCTTCAGAGGGCTTGACACTTGTCCAGAGGTGTGGTAATATAATCTACGCTGTCTGGACGATTAGCTCAGCTGGTATGAGCATCCGCTTGACGTGCGGGAGGTCACAGGTTCAAGTCCTGTATCGTCCACCATTTAAATCCCCTGAAGCCGCAAGGCTTCGGGGGATTTTGTTTTGCCCAAAACAAGTTTTTAGCCTTATTTTTAGCCTTTTCGCATGGAGCCCATGATTGAGTTATCAAAATGGAACGTGCACATTCAATGATAACATATATTCCTCTTAAATTTCTTCCCGGCGGGTTCTTGAAATTCCAAATCGCAAAAGGTACAATAGGGGCGAAAACATCATTGCGGGCAGGGTATGACGGGCGGCAACCCGCCATACTTCTATGCGAGTGAATGCAGCACTCAGCACAGCAACATATGTTGCACCACGGGGTTATGATACCTATTTCACCGTACTTTTTCAAGGCGGAGGGATAGGTTTGATTGCTTTGTGCTTCGCATTGATTACTTCAAGGCGGTGTTGAGTACATAACTCGACACCGCTTTTATGTTTCCGGCGGACACCCTGAGCGGGGAGCACTCTCCGCCCAGGGCATCCACCGGAGCAGCAAATTCATCTAATACAGCAGGAAACAAGGGATGAAGAAACAATTGCTGGCTCTGGTATCAGCCGCCGCTTTGTGCGCGGGGCTGATGGGTCCGGTCTCAGCCGCCGGGCAGACATTCACCGATGTTCCCCAGGGACACTGGGCCTATGAGTCTGTCGACTACGCCGTGGATAAGGGGTACTTCTCCGGCACCGGCGTGGACACGTTTTCCCCGGACTACACCATGACCCGCGCCATGCTCTGGACGGTTCTGTCCCGTATGGACAACTACACCGGCACCTCCGCCCTTGGCCAGCCCTGGTATCAGAGCGGTCAGGATTGGGTGGTGAAGAACGGCATCAGCGACGGCACCAACCCGGACGCCGATATCACCCGAGAGCAGTTTGCCTCCATGCTCTATAACTTTGCCAGGCACGCCGGCCGGGACACCAGCACCGACAGCACGGTGCTCAATCAGTTTGTTGACCGGAGTTCCATTGCCTCCTATGCCGTGGACGCTATGGCCTGGGCGGTCACTCAGGGTATCGTGTCCGGCACCACCAGCACCACCATCTCCCCCGCTGTCGTCACCACCCGTGCCCAGGCGGCTACCATGCTCATGCGGTTTGACCGGATGGACGAAAACGGCGAGACCGTAAACCCTGGCCAATCTGATACGCCTGCACAGACGGCGGACTACACGACCACCATCCGCGTCATCGACGTGCCTCCCCTGTACCCCGGCGACCCCATTGAGATTGGCCATGTTGCTTATGTCGCCATCCAGTCTGATCCCTTTGCCGAGAATTTGAAGGCTGGCGTGGAGTACACGCTGACCTGTGCTGACCCCTCCATGGTCACCATACACCAGGCGAACGAAATTTCTCCGGGCGAGATCTGCTACATGGCGGAGGGCCTGAAGGCTGGCAAGGCAGTCCTCACTGCGGTAGGCTCCGATGGGTTCCGCGGCTCCGTCACCATTACCATCACGGACCCGGAGAATGAGAACACCGGTACGACTAGCAGCGTGGATTGGGGTACGTACGCGGAGCTGAAGCAGGAAGTCGTGAAGCTCATCAACGAGGAGCGCAACCGTATCGGGCTGAATACGCTGGAGGTAAGCCCGAAAGTCATGCAGGCGGCTGAGATTCGTGTCCAGGAATGTACGACTCTTTGTGACCACACCAGACCTGATGGGACTTCCTATAATACCGTATTCAAAGACGTAAAGCTTTCCTCTGGCGGAAATGAGATTTTGGCAAGAGGACAAAACGTCAGTGTGGAAACGGTAGTGGACGCATGGATTGCCTCTCCCGGACATTACAAATCCATGACGGATAGTGAGGTTAATTACATTGGTGTTGGGATTGCTGAGGGGGCAAACGGCACTATGTATTATATCGTAGAGCTCTGTGTTGCAGGGGATTGACGAGTAAACGCGCAAGCGTTATGGTTCAAAACTGCTAACCAAAGTCATACCCGCAGCGGATGTCGTCCGCTGCGGGTATTTTATCTTTATTCTCAAAAGGCCATGTGGCAGTCCCGTATTTGGTATGTCTGCGGGCGGATTTTTTAGCCTCAACAGATCGCTGCGGCTGTGTGCATGGGCCGTCGTCCTCCCGCGCTTCTAATTCTTGTATTTCTTTCCGTTGCAGCAGGCGTCACTCCCGTCCTTCCCGCTCCTCTTTCCGCTTCTCCAGGCGCTTGTCCAGGAGGGTGCCAATGGCGATGCCCATGATGGCCCCGAAGATGACCCCCAGCCCCACATTCTGGACCCGGAGCCCCACCAGCAGGCCAATGACCACCCCCGGAATGACAAAGATCCAGGTAAAAAAGGGCTTCTTAGCCATCTGGGACTCGTCCTTGAATTTTCCGTAGTAGGGGTTGTACGCCTCCCGGGGCGCTCCCAGCTTCTTCTTTTTGCCCACAATCCTCCGCCCTCTCCTGTTTGGTGGCACCATCATACCACAGTCCGCCCCAAAAGTCCAATCCCCCGCCCGGCTCTCGCCGGACGGGGGATCGTTTTTATGTTACGTTCTGCTTTTGCTTACAGCTTGCACAGCTCCGCAGCGGTCTTGGCGGCCAGACGGGCGTTGTTGAACACCAGCTGGATGTTGGAATCCAGGCTGTCGCCGCCGGTAAGCTCCTTCACCTTGGCCAGCAGGAAGGGGGTGCTCTCCTTGCCGTGGATGCCCTGGGCGTTGGCCTGGGCGATGGCCTCGTCGATGGCCTTGTTGATGACGGCGGGGTCCATAGAGAACTCCTCGGGGATGGGGTTGGTCACCAGCATGCCGCCCTTGAGGCCCATGTCCTGGCTGGCCTTGAAGGCAGCGGCCAGCTCGGCAGGGCTGTCCAGCTCATAGTCCACGGAGAAGCCGCTCTTGCGGGTGTAGAAGGCGGGCAGCTCCTTGGTGCCGTAGCCGATAACGGGCACGCCGTGGGTCTCCAGGTACTCCAGGGTGAGGCCCAGGTCCAGGATGGACTTTGCGCCGGCACACACCACCATGACGGGGGTCTGGGCCAGCTCCTCCAGGTCGGCGGAGATATCCATGGTGGTCTCGGCGCCCCGGTGGACGCCGCCGATGCCGCCGGTGGCGAAGATGCGGATGCCCGCCATGTAGGCGATCATCATGGTGGTGGTGACGGTGGTGGCGCCGTCGGCACCCTTGGACACCAGCACCGCCAGGTCACGGCGGCTGGCCTTGGTGACCTCGTGGCCCTTCTTGCCCAGGTACTCGATCTCCTCGGGGGTGAGGCCGGCCTTCAGGCGGCCACCCAGAATGGCGATGGTGGCGGGCACGGCGCCGTTTTCACGGATGATGGACTCCACCTTCAGCGCGGTCTCCACGTTCTGGGGATAGGGCATGCCGTGGGAGATGATGGTGGACTCCAGGGCCACCACGGGCTTGCCGGCGGCGACGGCCTCGGCCACCTCAGGGGAGACGTCCAGATACTTGTTGAGAGACATGATCGTTACCTCCATAATATATATCAATGTTTGTTGTGCTTTGCTCAAAGGCCGGCGCGGCGGCGCAGGGCCTCCACGCTCAGGTCAGGGTTGATGGTCTCCTTGCCCTCCATGGAGATGGCGGAGGCGGCTTCCCCCGCCAGGGCGGCCTCCCGGAGCCCCAGGCCCTCCAGCCAGCCCCAGGCCAGGGCGGCCATAAAGGCGTCTCCGCAGCCGGTGGTGTTCACCATTTCGGCGGGGAGGCAGGGTACCTTTTCCCGTCCACCCAGGTGGTCGGCGGCGTAGACGCCGTCGGCCCCCAGGCTGATAAAGACCCGGTGGAGTCCCGTCTCCAGCAGGGCGTCCGCCGCCGCGGCCAGGCTGGCGTCGTCGGTAATGGTCACCCCGGAGAGGAGCTCAGCCTCGATGCGGTTGGGCTTGAGGGTGTGGAGCTTGCCCAGCACCGGCTTCACCTTCACCGACTTAGCGGTGGACACCGGGTCCACAAAGACGGGCGCCTTGCAGTTCTCCGCCAGCCACTGGAGGCTCTCCGCCGGGATGTTGGTGTCGGCCACCACCAGCCGGGCGTTGTTCAGCAGGGCCTCCTTGGTGGCCAGGTACCGGGGGGTCAGGTGCTCATAGATGGCCATGTCGGACACCGCCAGGGCCATGTCCCCCTTCTCGTCGTTGAGGAAGAGGTAGGTGGAGGTGGTGCCCCCGGGGACCTGAAGGGAGGGAGCCAGGTCGATCCCCAGCTCGATGCAGGAGGTGGTGATCTTCTGGGCGTTCATGTCGTCCCCCAGGGCGGTGAGGAGCCGCACGTCCATATCCAGCAGGGCCATGTTGTGGGCGATGTTACGGCCCACGCCCCCCAGACTCATGGTCACCCTGCCCGGGTTGGAGTCCTGCCCCACCAGGGGGGCGAAAGGGGTGCCGCCGATGTCCATGTTCACGCCTCCCACCACTACGGCGTAGGCCTGGTCCCGGACGATGTACCCCTTGCCGCCGATGTAGCCCTTCTTCATCAGGTTGGAGATGTGGACCGCCACCGACGACCGGGTGATCCCCGCCCGGTCCGCCAGCTCCTGCTGGGAGATCATGGGGTTTTCCCGAATCCACTGGAGGATCTGTGCTTCCCGCTGGGTCATGGCATAACCTCCTAAGCTTTTCTTTAGTTTTTCGTCATATGTTTATGATACCTGTTTTCACGGAAAAGTCAAGGGGGCGGGAACGATTTTTCCCTTCTCTCGTCTAAAAGCGTACCAAAAAGGAGGGGATCTCGATGAAACGCCATCTGTTTGCCCTATTGCTCCCCTGTGTGCTGCTGCTCTCCGGCTGCGGCGGGGAACCCCGGGAGACCGCCATCCCCGCTGTCTCTCCGTCCGTGGAGCTGCCCAGCCTGGCCCAGGACGAGGAGCCCAGCTACCTCACCGCCACCATCGTGGACGGGGCGGAGACGGGGGAGCTGCTGCTGGCGGGGGAGGAGGCCTATGACGTCTACACCATCGGCGTGCAGGACCTGTCCGTGTGGCTGGACGGGGTCAAGACCGACTACACCGCCCTCCGGGACGGCATGACGGTGGAGCTGGCCTTCAACGGTTTCATCGCCGAGAGCTTCCCCGCCCAGCCCGGGGAGAGCTACGGCCTCACCGTGGTGGAGGAGGGGGACGGGCAGTGCGCCCTGTGGCTCCAGGTGCTGGAGGACCTGTGGGCCGTGGACGACGGTCTCAACGGCGGCATCACCCAGGTGGGGGTGGACCTGTCCCAGGTCCCCGGCCTCACCGAGGGGGAGCGGTCGGCCATCGCCTGGGCCTTCGCCAGCGCCCACGGCGTCAGCCCCGTCACCGGCACCCTGGAGGAGCTGCGGGAGGAGGGGTACTTCACCCCCACCACCGAGCCGGCGGAGGGGTATGACGACTCCCTGGCCCTCTACTGGTGGGAGGACGGGGTCCACTTCTCCATCGACGTGGACGAGGACGCGGTGTGGAGCCTGCCCAGCCTGGGTCCGGGGGAGGAGCCGCCGGAGCTGGTGGCCTTTGACGCCCAGAAGTGGCGCTCCGGCCTGGGGGCCTACTTTTTTGGAGACTGCGTGGGTCAGCGCGGCGAGGACGGCACCTGGACCTACACCGTGGGGGCTGAGATGATCTCCTGACCGCTTTCTGCAAAAAAGTTCCCTCTGCCATCAGGCAGAGGGAACTTTTTGTCTCTTTACCGGAAGAGCTCCGGGTGGGCGAAGTTGGCCACACCGCCGCCGGTGTGGAAGAACACCACGGTGTCCTCCTTGGTGAGGACCCCCTTGCGGATAAGGTCCACCATGCCGACAAGGGCCTTGCCGGCGTAGGTGTGACAGAGGATGAGGCCCTCGGTGCGGGCGGCCATGGACACCGCCTCCAGGGCGGCGTCGGTGACGGCGCCGTAGCCGGCGCCGATATAGTCATAGTTGACGGAGATCTGGTCGGCGGTGAACCGCTCCCCACAGCCCAAAAAGTCCATGGTGGCGTTGCACAGCTCGGCGATCTCCTCCTCCTTGGGCCGGGTGTGGTAGCTGACGCTGATGCCCAGCATCTTGGTGTCCATACCGGCCAGGCGCAGGCCGCACTCGATGCCGGCCTGGGTGCCGCCGGTGCCGGTGGCGGCGATGACATAGTCCGCCTTCACGCCCAGCTCCTTCAGCTGGTCATTGAGCTCGTCCACGGCGTTGATGTAGCCCAGGTTGCCCACGGGGGTGGCGCCCCCCAGGGGCATGAGCACCGGGCGCCGGCCCTTGGCCCGGTACTCCTCGGCGATCTTGCCGGTGATGGGGAAGACCCCCTGGATCTCCAGGTCCTCCACGTCCTGGGGCACGTTGGGCTCGTAGCGCAGCTCGGCCCCCATCAGGTGATCCAGCAGCAGGTTGCCCTGGAGGTCCCCCTTGGGAGGCTCCCCCTCCAGAACCACCACCGCCTCCATGCCCAGCTTTCGGGCGGCGGCCACGGTCTGCCGCACCCAGTTGGACTGAAGGCCGCCCAGGGTGATGACGGTGTCCGCCCCCTCTGCCGCCGCCTGGGGCAGCAGGAACTCCAGCTTCCGGGTCTTGTTCCCGCCGAAGGCCAGGGCGGTGAGGTCATCCCGCTTGATGTAGATCCTGGGTCCCCCCAGCAGGGCGGTCAGGTTGGGGGCAAACTCTAGGGGCGTGGGCAGCGGCGTCAGATGCAACCGCTCGTGTTCCGCGATGAGCTTTTTGATTTCCATAAAAACACCCCCGGTTAAAAATATGGGTTTAGGCTCTGGGCTGGGAGATGGACTCCACCATTCCCGCGTCCTGGAAAGGCAGGAGCACAAAGAGGGCCCGGCCCAGGATGCACCGCTCGTCCACCACCCCGATGTTGGGGGAGCGGCCATCGGTGGAGTTGTTGCGGTTGTCGCCCATGACGAAGACGCAGCCCTCGGGCACCTCCACGTGGGTGGCATACTCCTCGGGCAGCTCACGCATGGGCTCCAGGATATAGGGCTCGTCCAGAGCCACGCCGTCCACGTAGACGGTGTTGGTGTCGTAATCGATGTCCACGGTCTGGCCGCCCACGGCGATGATGCGCTTGACGATGGGGGCGCCGTCCCGGAAGGTGTTCTTGCTCAGCACCACCACGTCGCCCTGGTCGGGCTCGTAGCCGATGGACTGGAGCAGGAGCATGTCCTTATTGTGGAGGGTGGGCATCATGGACTCGCCGTCCACCCCGATGATGCGCCCCACGAAGGTAAAGACCAGGATGAGGCCCACCAGGGCCATCACCAGGGCCTGGAGCCAGAAATACATGTCCACCTTCATGGCGTCGCCGTCGGAGAGCTTGACGCCCTCCTCCTGTTCCTCCTCCGGCTCCTGGGCCGGGTCCAGCTTCCGTTCCTCGGACAAGTGGGATCAACTCCAAATCAAAATAATTATCGTCATTATACCCCTTCAATAAGGGGGTTGCAAGGGAAAGGACAGGAGGCGCCTCACCCCTCCAGGCAGGCCTTTTCCCGGCCGTGGCAGGTGAAGAGGAGGATCTGCCGCTCCTGCGAGAGGTCTTTCAGGCAGTCCAGGGCCAGGGCCATGCGGCCGTCGTCGAAGTCGGTGAGGGCGTCGTCCAGCACCAGGGGGGAGGGGTCCTCCGCAGGCAGGGCCAGCTCACACACCGCCAGGCGCACCGCCAGGTAAAGCTGGTCCACCGTGCCCTGGGACAGGGTGATGGCCCGCCGGGGCAGCACCGCCCCCGCCTCCCGGGCGGAGGCCTCCAGCTCCCGGGTGAGGGTGACCTCCTGATACTTTCCGCCGGTGAGGGCGGAGAAGAGCTCCCCCGCCCGCTGGTTGAGCCGGGGGGAGAACCGGGACTGAAGGGCGCTGTTGGCCTCCCGGAGGACCTCCAGGGCCGTCTCCAGGGCGGCGTACTCCCCCCGCCGCCGGGCCAGCTCCTCCCGGAGCTCCTCCTGCCGGTGCTCCAGCTCCTCCGGGTCCCCCAGGGCGGCGCGCTGGCCCTGGGCGTGGGAGAGAGCCTCCCGCACCCGCTGGAGCTCCCCCGTCACCGCCGACAGGGCGGCGGCGGTCTGCTGGGGGCTGTGCGCCACCGGCGGCGGCTCGGGGCAGTCGGTCTCTCCGGTGCGCTGAACCCGCTCCAGGATCACGTTGTTCTCCGCCGTGGGGGCGGGGAGGGAGTCCACCAGCTTCTGGGCACCCTCCACCTTCACCCGGGCGGTGGCGAGCCGCTCCTCCCGGGAGAGGCCCCGGGACAGGGCCGCCGACACCCCAAAGGCGTCGGTGACCTCAGGGGCGAAGCCGTGGACGAAGGTCAGCAGCTCCTGCCACAGTGTCCCCCGCTGGTCCTCCAGGTCCTTGATGGACTGCTCCAGCTGCCCGGCATTCCGCCGGGCCTCCTCCGCCGCCGTCCACTTCTCCCGAAAGGCATTGGCCTTCTCCAGGATGTCGTCGGGGAACTGGGCGCCGTACCGCTCCAGCAGGGCGGCCCGCTCCTCCCGCCGCTTGGCGGCGGTCCGGCGGGCGGTGAGCAGAAAGATGGCTCCGGCCACGACAAAGCCGCCGGCGGCGGCAAAGAAGGGGAACGTCTCCAGCAGAATCGCCGCCGCCGCAAAGCCGGCAGCGGCCAGAAGGCAGACCGCCCCCGCTCCGGTGAAGCCGGCGGCGCCGGACTTCTCCAGGTCCCGGATCTGGGCGGCGTCGCCGCTGGCCTGCTTCCAGGCCTCGTCCGGGTTGAGGCCGGGGAAGAGGGGGTCCACGGCGGCGGTCTCCGCCGCCTCCACCTGGGCCCGCACCGGCTCCCGCTGGCCTTTGGCCTCCTTGATGCTGAGGGCCAGGGTGTTATAGTAGGTCAGATCCCCCTGGGCCTTCCGCAGTTCCTCCCGGCTGGGGAGATGCTCCCCTTCCAGGGCGGAGAGGGCCTCCTGGGCCTTCCGCAGCTCCTTCACGGCGGAGCTGTACTGCTCCAGCACCGCCCAGTCCCGCCGGGCCCGCTGGGCGTCCCGCTCGGCCTCCAGCGCATCTTTGCGGGCCTCCAGGGCCTGGGACTGGACCTGGGCCTCCCGCAGCCGCCGCTGGTTCTGGACGGCAGCGGTCCGCTCCCCCTCCAGGGCGGAGAGCTCCTCCTCCAGCTGGGGGATGAGCCCGGTTTTGTTGTGTTTGCGGCGGTTGAGCCAGCCCTTCAGGGTCTGCTCCGTCTCGGAGAAGGAGACGTCCTCCTCCCCGGAGGACACCAGGGCGGCGATGCGCCGCTCCAGCTCCGGATCGGCGTCCACCCCCAGGCCGGACTGGCCCACGAAGGCGCTGCGCTGCCACACCTCCCGGCTGACGCCCAGCAGTACCTCGCCGCAGTTCTCCCCGGTGAGGCCGGGGACGGCCTCGCCGGTGGCGGCGTCCACCGCCTCAAAGCCACTGAAGGGGGACGCCCCCTTGGCAAAGCGCCGGATCACAATATCCCGGCCTCCCCAGGTGAGGAGGACCTCCCCCGCCATGGGGGAGCCCGACCAAGGGGCGTACCGGTTCTTCTCGGCCAGGGTAGTGCGGGTATCCCGCTCCCGGGTGGGGATGCCGTAGAACATGGCCCGCAGGAAGGCGCACCAGGTAGATTTGCCCCCCTCGTTGGGGAGCTGGAGGATGTTGAGTCCCTCCTTCAGCTCCAGCACGGCACTCTCCAGCTTGCCGAAGGTGGCCGTCATTTTCTTGATGATCATGCCATGGGCTCCTCTCTGTGCTCCAGGGCGGCCAGGCCGAACCGGACGGCCTCCTCCAGCCGCCCCCGCTCGTCCTCGTCCGCCGCCCCCTCCAGCCGCAGCCGCATCTGCCGCAGGAAGAGGCCGGTGAGGGTGTCCTCCTCCGCCCGGCTCCACAGGTCCCGGCGGACGGTGGTGCGGTCCAGCACCTGGGCGCTCCAGCACTTCGTCTCGGCCAGGGCCTTCAGGCGGGCGAGGTCCAGCCCCTCCACGTCGCTCTCCCCGGTGAGCACCACCCGGAGAATATCGTCTCCGGCGTCGGCCGGGAGGGTGGAGAGGAGGGCGTCCCCGGGGCTCTCCGCCCCGGAGAGGTCGACCTCCACCAGCCGGTAGCGGCGTCTGGCCAGGGGGAGGAACTCCGCCTCCACCGAGGCGCCGTCCACCGTCACCCAGAGGCAGCCCTTTTCTCCCAGCTCGTCAAAGCCCCGGCCCTCGGGGCAGCCGGGGTAGGCCCAGGCGGTCTCCCCGGCTCGCTGGAGGCCGGAGCAGGCGTGGATGTGGCCCAGGGCCAGGTAGGTGAGGCCGGAGGCGGCGATGTGGCTCTCCGGCAGGGGGGCGTAGCGCCCCTTGCCCTCCACGTCGGCGTGGAGGACGCCGATGTGGACGTCCCCGTCCCGGGGGGCGGCAAAGCCGTCCAGGGGGGAGTCCTCCCGGCTCACGCCGATGAAGGCGGCGCCCCAGATGGTGCAGCCCAGCTTGGGCAGGGGGACGGCCTCCATGGCGGCGGTCTGGAAGATATGGACGTTCTCCGGCCAGGACAGAAGGGCATAGGGGGACCGGGGCCCGTAGGGGTCGTGGTTACCTGGGGCGATAAAGACGGGGCAGCCGGTCTGGCCCAGGGCCCGGGAAAGGGCCTGGGCAGTCTCGGCGTAGGGGTCGGAGCCGTCGAAGAGGTCGCCGGAGAGGAGGACCAGGTCAGCCCCCCGCTCCCGGGCCAGCTCAGCCAGGCGGCGGGGCAGCTCCCGCAGCTCGGCCCGGCGCTGCCGGGCCTGTTCGGCACTCAGGCCGGTAAAGGGGGCGTCCAGATGGAGGTCGGCCCCGTGGAGGATGTGCAGCATGGGTGGCTCCTTTCGGTCTATCAGGTCTCATTTTCGCCGATGTCGATACGAGTGACCGACTGGCAGCGGCCGGTGGCGGTGTCGATGGCAAAGACGGCCCCCTCCAGCTTGCAGGGGCCCTCGGCGGGCTCAAAGCGCATGGGGAGCCCCCCCAAAAAGCGGTTGATGGCCTGGCTGCTCTTCATGCCCAGCACCGAGTCGGCGGGGCCGGTCATGCCCAGGTCGGTGAGGAAACCGGTGCCCTTGGGCAGCACCCGGCCATCGGCGGTGGGCACGTGGGTGTGGGTGCCCCACACCGCCTGGACCCGGCCGTCCAGATACCAGCCCATGGCCCCCTTCTCGCTGGTGGCCTCGGCGTGGAAGTCCACCACCTTGATCTCAGCGTCCACGTCCCGCAGGAGGCGGTTGGCCACAGTGAAGGGATTGTCGAAGTTGGGGTCCATCTCGCACCGGCCGATGAGGTTCATGACGGCGATGCGCAGGCCCTGGGGACCCTCATAGATGCCCAGCCCCCGGCCGGGGACCCGGTTGGTATAGTTGGCGGGGCGGAGCAGCCAGGGCACCTCGTCCAGCAGGTCCTTGATCTGGATGCGGTTCCAGGTGTGGTTGCCCAGGGTGACCACGTCGGCGCCGGCGGCGTAGAGGGCCTTGGCCTGCCGGGGCAGCACCCCCACCCCGGAGACGTTCTCCCCGTTGGCCACGGTGAAGTGGACGTTGTGGCGCTTTTTCAGCCGGGGCAGGTTGTCTTCCAGAAAGGCCAGGCCGGGCTCTCCCACCACGTCGCCGATGGCCAGAAGATTCAGAATCATCGTTTTTCTCCTCCTCAAAAAAAGGACCGCCCACGGGGATAGGGCCCGTGGGGCGCGGGCAATATTATATACCAAATCCCCCGTCCTGGCAACGTGAGCCGTCCCCCTTTTCCTAGGCTTGACCGGCCGGGCGGCCCACGGTATACTGGTGGAAAGAAAAGGAGGTTTTGCCCATGACGGAACGTGTCTCCCTGCCCCTTCTGTGCGCCGGACTGCTGCTCCTGGCCGGGTGCGGCGGCGCCCCCGCCGCCACGTCTGCCCCCGTCTCCTCGCCGCCGGTGGAGACCGTCCAAGCCGCCCCGTCGCCCTCACCCACACCCGTGGCCACGCACACTCCGACGCCCACCCCGTCGCCCACGGAGACCGCCGCCGCGGCGGAGACGGAGCTACCCGTCGAGACCCCCGCGGACCCGGGCTGGACGGCCCTGGACACCGGCTCCTCCTTCGGCCGGACCTCCGGCACCGGCGGGGCCCTGGTGGTGTATGATGTTCAGGCAGATGAGGACGGCCTCACCGTCACCCTGGCCCCTCTGCCCAACGAGGCCGATGTCACCGCCTTCCAGGAGGCGGAGGAGACCCTCCCCGCCGGCACCATCGAATACTGGTCCGACGCCGGAGCCCTGGTGCTTAAGCTGGAGAATACGGTCCTCTCCAGCGGTGAGATCGGCGGCGACGACTGGCTCCACGACTTTCTCCGGGAGGGGGGGCTGGAGTACCCCATGAGCACCCCCATGGGAGTGGTCCCCGGGAACTGCCCCGACTTTGAAAAGGCGGCCATTTCCTCTGACGGCGCCAATACCACCATTTCCCTCATCCCCCTGGGCGGCATGACCGAGTACCAGGTCACCTCCCTGGGGGTGGACGGCCTCACCGTCTCCTTCCGTCTGGCCCTGCAATAAGAGACGGGGGGTGATGCACCACATTTGTGTAGGGCGCGACGACCCGGCGCGCCAAACCACATGCAAAAATGGGGTCCCCGCGCGAGCCCAGCGCAGCGGGTCGCGTGGGGAGAGGACGAGCAAGGGAGCGGAGTGAGAAATGCCCGGCAGGGCGTTTTGAACGGTGCGGACTTTGCGAGGACGACAAAACCCGTTTCTTTTTCCCTGCTGGAAAAAGAATGGTTTTTGGAATCCAAAGAAAAAGGGGCTCCCGAGCGGGTTAGGTGATTCCAAATAGGAATCCGGCGGCCCGTCTTTACGCCCCCATAGAGCACCAGCACCGTCCACAGGTGACTCCGCTGGTGGAACAGGGACAGGCTGTGGTCCTATCCCACATTTTTTCGCCGCCTGCGTGGGTGGGTATCGGGGCGTGACACCGCTGCCTGGTGTTACCTCTATTGTGGCGTGCAGCTCCATCCCTCTTCACTGTTACCTCTTCCTTTGTCTGTGGGGCGCGACGACCTCGGCGCGCCAAACCACGCCGCAAAATGGCGTAGGGGCGGCCTATGGCCGCCCGAAAGACGTTTCATAGTGCGATATGAGCGCAAAAAAGCCCGCCTTTCGGCGGGCTTTTTTCTTGGCTGTGGCGCTCTTACTTCACGCCGTCCTTGAACATCTGGATGGCGGTGTCGTTGTCGCCGGAGATGATGAGCATGATGTAGTCGCCGCTGGTGACCACCTGGCCGTTCTTGGCCCGCTCCAGGGGCTCGGGCAGGTACTGCTCAAAGTTCTGCTGGGTGAGGGCCCGCTGGGCCTCCAGGGCGGCCTTGGCGTCGTCCATCTTGCCGTCGGCCACCTTGCCGATGATGACGGTGTCGGCGCTGACCATCATGGGGAAGAAGCCCACCGCCTCGGTAAAGCAGTCGCTGGGGATGTTGTAGCTCTCGGCCATGCCGGCGGCGTCCAGCTTCATGGTGGCGGCCATATCCACCTTGCTGATGATGCTCCGGGCCAGGCTCACCAGCGCATCGGCGTTGGGGGTGGTGACGGTGACGTCGCTGCCCTTGACCTGGGCGGTGTAGCCGTCCAGCTTTCCCAGCACGGAGGCGGGCACGAAGGTGATGCCATTGACGAAGGTGGCCTTCGTGTTGGCCAGCTTCTCGCCGTTGACCTCAATGGCGCCGGTGGCGCAGTCCACGTAGATGCTGTTGCCGTCCAGGGAGAAGTAGGACCGGTTCTCGTCGGCGTACCAGTCAGCGAAGCCGTAGTCGGCCTCGGCCACGGTGCGCAGGGGGATGACGGCACCGGCGGGGGCGTCGGGCAGCTTGGAGGTGTCCAGTTTGGTGCCGTTGAGGGTGATGGTGCCGGAGTAGGCCAGGGCGGAGGCGCCCAGGGAGAGGGTGAGGGTCATGGCCGCAGCGGCAGTGAGAACTCGCTTCATGAGATGTGCGCTCCTTTTCCTTTTGAAGTTCATACGGGCTCTTAGACGACGCCCAAATTGGAAAGTTCCCGTATTTCAGGAAACCGAACCGAAATTTTGGAAGGGGAAGAGCACCAGCTCCACCTTACCCAGGACGTAGCCCTCCTCCACCGCCCCCAGCGCCTCGTCCCGGCTGTCGTCGGAGATGTTGCGGTTGTCCCCCATGACGAAGACGCAGCCCTCCGGGACGGTGAGGGTGGTGATGCTCTGCCAGCTCTGCTGGACCATGGGCTCCAGGATGTAGTCCTCGGCAAGGACCACCCCATCCACCGCCACGGTGCCTGCGGCGTAGTCGATCTCCACCCTCTGGCCCTCCACGGCGATGATCCGCTTGACGATGGGGCCGATCACGTTCCGGAATTCCTTCCGGAGGACCACAACGTCCCCCGGCTCGGGGGTATAGCCCACCTGCCGGACCAGCATGAGCTCCCGGTCCTGAAGGGTGGGCAGCATGGAGTCCCCATCCACCATCACGGGTCGCCCTACGAACACAAAGAGCAGCACCAGGGCCACGATGGCGGCCACAATGGTCTGGAGCCAGATGTGGGCCTCCCTCGCGGCGCGGACGTCAGGCCGCTGTTCCATAAAAGCACACTCCTTTAAAAATGCCGCTGCCTCCAAAGAGACAGCGGCATAGGATCATTTCGCGTATTCGATGACCTTGGTCTCCCGGAGCACGTGGACCTTGATCTGTCCGGGGTACTCCAGCTCCTCCTCGATCTTCTTGGCGATGTCCCGGGCCAGCAGGACCATCTGGTCCTCGGAGACCTGCTCCGGCTTGACCATGACCCGGACCTCGCGGCCGGCCTGGATGGCGAAGGACTTCTCCACCCCGGGGAAGGAGGAGGTGACCTCCTCCAGCTTCTCCAGGCGCTTGATATAGTTCTCCAGGTTCTCCCGCCGGGCGCCGGGCCGGGCGGCGGAGATAGCGTCGGCCGCCTGGACCAGGCAGGCCACTACGGTACGGGGCTCCACGTCGTTGTGGTGGGCCTCGATGGCGTGGATGACGGCCTCCGACTCCTTGTACTTCCGGGCCAGCTCCACGCCGATCTGGACGTGGGAGCCCTCCACCTCGTGGTCGATGGCCTTGCCCAGGTCGTGAAGCAGGCCAGCCCGCTTGGCCTCGGCCACGTTGGCGCCGATCTCGGCGGCCAGCAGCCCGGCCACATGGGCCACCTCGATGGAGTGGTTGAGGACATTCTGTCCGTAGCTGGTGCGGTACTTCATGCGGCCCAGGAGCTTGACCAGCTCCGGGTGCAGGCCGTGGACGTTGGTTTCGAAGACGGCCCGCTCGCCCTCGGCCTTGATGGTGGCGTCCACCTCCCGCTTGGCCTTCTCCACCATCTCCTCGATGCGGGTGGGGTGGATGCGGCCGTCCTGGATGAGCTTCTCCAGGGCCAGGCGGGCGATCTCCCGGCGGACGGGGTCGAAGCAGGAGACCGTGATGGCCTCCGGCGTGTCGTCGATGATGAGGTCCACACCCGTCATGGTCTCCAGGGTGCGGATGTTGCGGCCCTCACGGCCGATGATGCGGCCCTTCATCTCGTCGTTGGGCAGGGGCACAACGGAGACGGTGGCCTCCGCCACATGGTCGGCGGCGCAGCGCTGGATGGCGCCGGAGATGAGCTCACGGGCGATGTTGTCGGCCTCTTCCTTGTAGTGGGCCTCGATCTCCTTGATCTTCATGGCGGACTCGTGGGTGACTTCCTGCTCCAGCTGGGAGATGATGTAGTTCTTGGCCTCCTCGGCGGTAAAGCCGGAGATCCGTTCCAGCACCTCCATCTCGGAGCGCTTGAGGGTGGCTACCTCCTCCCGGGCGTCCTCCAGCTCGGAGAGCTTGCGGGAGAGGGTCTCTTCCTTCTTCTCGATGTTCTCGGTCTTGCGGTCCAGGTTCTCCTCCTTCTGCTGGAGACGGCGCTCCTGCTTCTGGAGATCGGCCCGGCGTTCCTTGGCCTCTTTCTCATACTCGTTTCGGGCTTTGAGGATCTCTTCCTTGGCCTCCACCAGCGCCTCGCGTTTCTTGCTCTCGGCGCTCTTGATGGACTCATTGATGATGCGTTTGGCCTCCTCTTCGGCGCTGGCGATCTCCTTTTCCGCCACTTTCTTGCGGTAGAGGACCCCCAGCGGGAAGGCGATGACAAGCCCGATCAGAATTCCGATCAGGATAAATCCCATAGGTTCTCGATACACCTCCGTCTAATCATTTCGGTTCACGTCCCGGAGCGCATCCGCAGGCGGCGGACGGACTCCGGCACATAAAATGACTCGTGTGGGTCCCCGAGCATCAGACGGTCTTGGACTTTGATGCTCACCCACACGATCTCGTGAAAAACATCCCCTGAAGTTCTTCAGTTTTGTCCTTTTATATTGTAAGTCCCCCTCGCTTTTCTGTCAAGAACATTCGCAGGCGAAATGACGAAAAGCAGGGGGGACGCACCCCTCCGGTATGTGAAAAGGACCGCCCCGGTGCTTTCGCGCCGGGGCGGTCCTTTTTCCTTTTTTACACTTACCCGCAGCAGCCGCAGCCGTGCTCACCGCCCGGGGCCTCGCCCAGGGCCTGGGGCAGGCTGTCGTCCTCCCGGATCCAGTCCTCCACGTGGACCACGCTGTACTGGTCCGGGGTGCGGCGGATGACCACCCGCTGGATGCCGGCGTTGATGATGAGCCGCCGGCACATGGAGCAGGAGGTGGCGTCGGGGAGAAGCTCCCCGGTCTTGGCGTCCCGGCCGGCCAGGTACAGGGTGGAGCCCAGGGTGGCGCTGCGGGGGGCGGAGATGATGCAGTTGGCCTCGGCGTGGACGGAGCGGCACAGCTCATAACGCTGTCCCGAGGGAACCCGGAGCTCCTCCCGGGTGCAGCGGCCCAGGTCGGTGCAGTTCTTCCGGCCCCGGGGGGCGCCGTTGTAGCCGGTGGAGAGGATCTCGTCGTTTTTCACGATGATGGCGCCGTAGCACCGGCGCAGACAGGTGGAGCGCTTGAGCACCGTGTCCGCAATATCCAAATAGTAGTTTTCCTTGTCGATCCGGGCCATGTCGCCGCCTCCTGTGTTTTTTCCACCAGTATACAGGCTTTGCCGCCCCGGCGCAAGCAAAATCGGCGATGGCCGGCGCTCAGCGTTTCCGGCCCCGGCAGTCGGCGGCGGGATCGATGCCCAGCTTGGCCATCTTTTTGTAGAGGGCGCTGCGGTGAATGCCCAGCTCCTCCGCCGCCCGCTGGCAGTTCCCTCCCTTGTCCCGGAGGACGGCCAGGATGACCTCCCGCTCGTAGTCGTTCATGAGCTCGGTGAGCTGCTTGCCGGAGCCGGCGCCCGGCACCGCCGGTCCCCTGGGCTGGGACATCTTGCCCGGCAGGTCCCGCATGTCGATGGTGAAGCCGTCGCAGGTGGCGTAGGCTCCCTTGATGACGTTGTCCAGCTCCCGGATGTTGCCCGGCCACTGGTAGCTGGCAAAACACTGCTTGACCTCCGGGGAGAGGACGGTGGTGCGCTGGAACTCCTTGTTGAGCCGGGCCAGGAAGTAGTTGGCCAGCTCCAGGATGTCCGCCCGGCGGCAGCGCAGGGGCGGCATCTCAATGTTGATGACGTTGAGCCGGTAGTAGAGGTCCTCCCGGAACTCCCCCGCCTCGATGAGGGCGGGCAGGTTGCGCCGGGTGGCGGAGATCACCCGCACATCCACTGACACCGGCCCCGACCCGCCCACCGGCTCCACCTCCCGCTCCTGGAGGGCACGGAGGATCTTGGCCTGCATATTGAGGGGCATGTCGCCGATCTCGTCCAGGAAGAGGGTCCCCCCATTGGCCAGCTGGAACTTGCCCGGCTTGCCCCCCTTCCGGGCACCAGTGAAGGCGCCGTCCACGTAGCCGAAAAGCTCCGACTCCAGCAGCTCGTTGGGAATGGCGGCGCAGTTGATGCTCACCATGGGCTTGTCCGCCCGGCTGCTGGCCTTGTGGATGGACCGGGCAAAGACCTCCTTGCCGGTCCCCGTCTCTCCGGTGAGCAGGACGGGAAAATCCGTACGGGCCGCCTTGAGCCCCAGGCGCTTTTTTTCCAGAAAGGCCTCGGTGCTGCCCACGATGGATTCAAAGCTGGCCTGGCAGCCGCCGGTCTTGTGGTACTCCTCCTTATAAAACTCCAGCTCGGCGTACTCGCTCATGAGCCGCTTGGCCGAATCCAGGGTCTGGAGGCGGAATTTGACCTGGGCCACCCCCGCCACCACCCGGTCCTCTTCGTCGCAGACGCAGGAGCGGCTCACCAGCAGGAAGTTGTTGTCGTTCTCCTTGCTCTGTCCGGGCAGAAACTTGTGGAGGGCCAGCTCCTCGCTGTACCTCCGCTTCACGATGTCCACCATCTTGGAGTTGCTGATGGTCTTCTGGATGGGATAGCCCACGATCTCCTCCTTGGGCTTGCCCAGAAAATCGCAATACTGGTCATTGATGTCCGTCACGATGCCGTTGGTGTCCACGACGATGAAGCCGTCGTCGGTCATCCGGAGGATCTCGTCAAAAATGTGCTTGTAGCGTGCGATGTCCTGTTCCGACATATCCGTCCTCCTTTCGCACACTCCTCCTGTGCAGTCCATCATACCATAAATCGGAAAGCGGGAAAACCGTCATTTCGGTCGCAGACCAAAATGACGGTTTCCACTGTATGTGTTGGGGTAGGGAGGGATCTTGAAAAAGTTACTTGAGCAGCTCTCTGGCAATGACCACCTTCTGGATCTCGGAGGTGCCCTCGTAGATGGGCACGATGCGGGCGTCGCGGTACATGCGCTCGATGGGGTAGTCCCGCATGTATCCGTAGCCGCCGTGGATCTGGAGGGCCTTGTTGGTCACCCACACGGCGTTCTCGGAGGCGTAGTACTTGCACATGGCGGCCAGCTTGGAGAGGGGCTCACCACTGTCGGCGGCGCAGGCGGCCTCGTACACCAGCGCCCGGGCGGCCTCGGTACGGGTGGCCATATCGGCCAGGTACCACTGGAGGCCCTGAAGCTTGGCGATGGGCTTGCCGAACTGCACCCGCTCCTTCATGTACTTGATGGAGGCCTCGATGGCGGCGTCGGCAATGCCCAGGCCCTGGGCCGCCATACCGATGCGGCCGCCGTCCAGCGCCGCCATGGCGATCTTGAAGCCCTCGCCCTCCTGGCCGATCAGGTTGCTGCGGGGCACACGGCAGTCCTCAAAGATGAGCTCGGAGATATCGGCGCCCCGGATGCCCAGCTTTTCCTCCCGCTTGCCCACGGTGAAGCCGGGGGTACCCCGGTCCACCACGATGGCGGACATGCCCTTGGTCCCCTTCTCGGGGTCGGTGAGGGCAATGACCACCACGTAGTCGCCCTCGGTGGGGCCCATGTTGGAGATAAAGCACTTGCTGCCGTTGATGACGTAGTCGTCCCCGTCCACCACGGCCTTGGTCTTGGCGGAGGCGGCGTCGGAGCCGGCACCCGCCTCGGTGAGAGCGAAGGCGCCGATCTTTCCCTCCACGGCGGCGGTCAGATACTTCTCCTTCTGGGCCTCGGTGCCGTGCTTGAGGAAGATGTCGTTGACCAGGGTGTGCACCGCGATGACCTCGGCGGTGCTGGCACACTGCTTGGCCAGCTCGGAGACCACCAGCACCTTGCACACGGTGTCCAGCTCGGGGCCGCCATAGGCCTCGGGCACGTTCAGAGCGGTGAAGCCGATCTCCGCCATCTTGGCGATGATCTCCTTGGGAATCCGTTCCTCCTGGTCGATCTGGGCCGCGATGGGCGCCAGCTCGCTCTCGGCAAAGTCCCGGGCCAGCTGCTGGATGGTGGCCTGGTCCTCAGTCAAATGAAATGTCATGGAAAAAACTCCTTTCCGAAGCCTTACAGCTTGTCGATGTAGACCACCTTGGAATCGATGAGCTTCTGGATCTCCTCATCGGAGTAGCCGTGCTCCTTCAGGATCTCGGCGGAGTGCTCGCCAACCAGGGGAGCCTGCCGGTCCATGGTGGGGGCGATGTCCTCGATGCAGGAGGGCTCGGCGGTGGCGAACCGGATGGGGGTCATGGGCTGCTTGGTAATGGTGCCGTCCCGGTTGGCCACGGGGATGATGTACATGTTCTCCAGGGCCTGGGGATCGTCCAGCACCTCCTTGATGTGCTGCACCCGGTCATAGGCGATGTCGGCCCGGGCAAACATGGCGGCGATGTCGTCCATGGTGTGCTTGGCAAACTCGGCGCTGAGGATCTCCACCAGCTCGGCGCTGTGGGCCTTGGAAGCGGCGGCGGTGGCGTAGTCGGGATGGTCCACCAGATCCTCACGGCCCAGCTCCTTGAAGAGGGCGTTGTTGTAGCGGTCGGGCTCCAGGATGCTCATGTAGAACCACTTGTCATCGGAGCTCTTGAAGGTATCCATGACGGGAGAGCCGGGGTTCTTGCGGGTCTTGGGGTACTCGTCGCCGTACTGGGTGGACACCATGCCGGCGCTCTCGCTCCAGATGGCCTGGGAGAAGAGGGAGACCATGACCTTGCAGCCCTTGCCGGTCTTGGCTTTCTGGTAGAGGGCGGCGCAGATGCCGCCGGACAGGGAGCAGGAGGTGGTGGCGTCGCCGAAGCCGATGAGGGGGTTCACAGGGGAGGTGTCCTTCTCGGTGATGTCGATCATGGCGCCGGAGCGGGCCCAGAAGGCCACGGTGTCGAAGCCGGCGTTGTCCTTGGCGGGGCCGAAGTCGCCAAAACCGTTGATCTGGGCCCAGATGAGGTGGGGGTGCTTCTTGCTCAGGGAGTCATAATCCAGCCCCAGGCGCTTGAGAGCGCCGGTGCGGTAGCTGGAGACAAAGACGTCGGCGGTCTCCAGGAGCTTGTCCAGGACGGCCTTGCCCTCGTCGCTCTTCAGGTTGAGGGAGAGGCCCCGCTTGTTGGCGTTGTAGGCGGTGTAGAAGGGGTTGCAGTCCTTCTGGATGGGGCAGGACATGGTGGCGCCGGTGCCCCGGCCGGGATCGCCGAAGCTGGGCTCCACCTTGATGACGTCGGCACCCCAGTCGGCCAGGATGCGGGCGGCACCGGGGCCGGCCACGAAGTAGGTGAGATCGATGACTTTTACTCCCTCTAAGGGTTTGAACATAGGTCAGGCACTCCTTTCGGTCAAAGGGCGGTCAGAGGGGACGGCGCGTGGAAGGTAAACGCGCCGTCCCTCAGCCCGCATGTATGGATGATGGCAGTGATCCGCAGATGGAAGTTAGGGCAGGTTGGGGAAGATCGTAAACAGGGCCACGCCCACCAGAGAGCCCAGCAGGGGGATGACCACCGTGAGGGCGAAGGTGAGGCCGTAGGAGTCCTTGTGGGTCTCCCGGCACAGGCCGTTGGTGACGGTGACGATGTAGCCGTTGTGGGGCAGGGAGTCCAGCGCGGAGGAGGACAGGGCCATGACGCGGTGGACGATGCTGGGGGCGATCCCCATCTGGGTGTAGACCGGCCCCAGGATGGGCACGGCGATACCCAGGCCGCCGGAGGCGGAGCCGCAGATGCCGCAGATAACGGTGGTGCCGATGAGCAGGCCCAGCAGCTTGGGACCGGGGATGTTCACCATGGCGTCGGTGATGGTGGAGAACACGGGGCTGTTGGAGGCCACGCCGCCGAAGCCGTTGACGGCGCAGGTGTTGGTGATGGAGATGAGGGCCATGGCGGCGCCGTCGGCAAAGTGCTTGGGCAGCTCCTTGGGATCAATGTGCTTGATCATCAGGACCACGGCGGACACCGCGCCGGCCAGCACGCCGCCCTCCACGGGGCAGAGGGCCACGCCGCCGATCTTCACATTGACCAGGACGATGGTGATGACCAGGGGCAGCAGGGCGATCACGAAGTTGGGCAGCTTGCCGTCACCCTCCTCACCGAACTCGTCGCCCTCCTTGGCGATGAAGTGCTCGCCGTTTTTCTTGGCCTTGTTGAGCCAGAAGTGAAGGTAGATGATGCCGGCCACCAGCATGAAGCCGCAGGCGATGAAGCCGTTGACGGCGCCGGCCATATAGGTGGTACCCAGCTCGGTGGAGGGCACGTTGTTGTGGATCTGCACGGCGCCGGGGGCGATCATGGCGAAGGTGGAGCAGCCGAAGCACAGGGCGCCGGGGATGCCCCGACGGGGGAGATCGGCGGCACGGAAGACCTGCAGGGCGATGGGGAAGACGGCGAAGGAGCACACGAAGGCAGAGACGCCGCCGTAGCAAAGCACACCGCAGGCCACAGGGACAGAGATAAAGGCCCACTCGGTACCCATGACACGGATGATGGTCTTGGCAATGGACTTGGCCGCGCCGGTGACATCCATGGCCTTGGCCATCAGGGTGCCGGTAAGGAAGATGAGGTAGTTGTTCTTGAAGAACGTGGTAAAGCCGTTCATAAAGTGGACTTTATAGGCGTCGTAAATATTCATCTGACTGGTCACAGCCACCACCAGGGTGCAGACAAACACGGTCAGATAGATATTGAACCCCTTCATGATCATATACATCAGCAGGGCAAAGGCCAGGATGATGCCGATGATACCTAAGGCGGTCATAGATTCTCCTCCTTATTTCCAATCTTTTTATCGGGTGGTTGGAAATCTTTTACCTGTTATGGAACTCGGCGGGCCGCTTGGCCAGGAAAGCGTCCATACCCTCCTGCTTGTCCTCGGTGCCGAAGGTGATGGCGGCCAGGTCCTTTTCCAGCTCCAGGCCGGCCCGGAGATCCACGTCCATGCCCCGGTTGATGGCCACCTTGGAGTAGCGGATGGCCATGGGGGCCTTGGCGGTAATGACCGCCAGCATGGCCTTGGCCTCGTCCAGCAGGGACTCGGCGGGGACCACCTTGTTCACCAGGCCAATGGCCTTGGCCTCGTCGGCCTTCACCTGACGGCCGGTGTAGATGAGCTCCTTGGCGATGCCGGTGCCCACCAGGCGGGGCAGGCGCTGGGTGCCGCCGAAGCAGGGGATGACGCCCAGGTTGGCCTCGGGCTGGCCGAAGATGGCCTTCTCGGAGGCGATGCGGATGTCGCAGCTCATGGACAGCTCGCAGCCGCCGCCCAGGGCGTAGCCGTTCACCGCGGCGATGACGGGCTTCTCCAGGGCCTCGATCTTATTAAAGAGGGTCTGGGCACGGTTGGCGTAGTTCCGGCCCTCCTCGCTTCCGTAACTCTGCATCTGGGAGATGTCGGCGCCGGCCACAAAGCCCTTGCCCTCTCCGGTGATAATGACGCCCAGGACCTCACGCTCCGCCTCCAGGCAGGTGAACACGCGGTCAAGCTCCTCCAGCGTCTGGTCATTGAGCGCATTGAGCGCCTTGGGACGGTTCATGGTGATCACCACAATATTGCCGTCCCGCTGGACGCGGATGTTTTCCACTTCGGACATTACCTTCTCAAATCCCTTGCTCAAAAGAAAGACCTCCTTTGTTTCTCGATGGGCCGCACCGTCAGGCGCCGTGCCGGCAACGCCGCCCGGTCTGCTGCCCGCCCACTAATATTGCAAGTCAGATGCCAATTTCTTTTTTGTGAAAAATGTCGAATTATCCCGTATTTCCTTATTTTCTTTTACCATTTTTCCTTTTTCCATCCTTTCCCTTCTCAGCCCCACTGTCTCTGATCGGAGAAAACGTCTCCATTCAGAGACGTTTTTCCTGTCGGTTTTTGGGCCCATTTCACCTGTCCACACCTCTGCCTTCCTTGTTATCTTCTGATTTTTCCTGTTCTTTCTAGTTCAGGTGGTTCTTTTCCGCTGTTCAGACCCACCTGTCGGCCGCCCCGAACCGGCCTTGTCTCCAAAAGTGGTCACACCAAAATGCACACCCTCCAAACCGGCCCGTAACCCGGTCTTTCCCCCTGCTTTTGCGGTGTCCATGGTACAATTCACACTTTGTTTACGTTTGCTTTCTTGACGAGTACACATCCTACAGCTATGATAAATACATAAAAATCAAGGCATATGCGCACCTGCAAGGAAGGAGGCAACGGCCATGAACTTCATACAGCGGCTCCTTTATGGCCGGTATGGCTGGGATCAGCTCAACTTCTGCCTCACCGGAGTTGCACTGGTCCTCTATCTTTTAGACCTGTTTCTGGACGCTTCCCCCCTCTATATCCTCTATCTCCTGTGCATCCTGGTGGTGCTCTTCCGGGTCCTCTCCCGGAACTACGCCCGCCGCCGGGCCGAGAACGCCAAGTTCCTGACCGTGGCAGGGCCGGCCATCCGCTGGTTCAAGCTCCAGCGCACCATCCACCGGGACAAGGAGCATCGCTATTTCAAGTGTCCCAACTGCGGTCAGCAGCTCCGGGTCCCCCGGGGCAAGGGCAAGATCTCCATCACCTGCCGCAACTGCGGCGTATCCTTTGACGAAAAGACATAAAAAACGGCCTGCACCCTGGGGGTGCAGGCCATTTTTTATACTTTTTAGTAGCAGGCGATGTTGCTGTCGGTGCGGGACTCAGTGCCGCCCACCAGCACGCCGTTGTCCAGCCGGACGATCATCTGGCCCCGGCCGAAGCTGGGGGTGGAGAGATCGGCCCGGATGTCGTGACCCATGCGCTGGAGCTTACGGGCCATCTCCATGGAGAACCGGGTCTCCACAGTGACGGTGTTGTCCCGCATCCACTGCCAGCGGGGGGCGTCCAGGGCCTGCTGGGGGTCCAGGTGGAAGTCCACGTAGTTCATGACCACCTGGACGTGGCCCTGAGGCTGCATGTAGCCACCCATGACGCCGAAGGGACCTACGGCCTTGCCGTCCTTCATGAGGAAACCGGGGATGATGGTGTGGTAGCTCCGCTTGCCGGGCTTGAGAGCGTTGGCGTCCTTCTCGTCCAGGGAGAAGTCGTGGCCCCGGTTCTGGAGGGAGACACCGGTGCCGGTGACCACCACGCCGGAGCCAAAGCCCATGTAGTTGGACTGGATGAAGGAGACCATGTTGCCCTCCCCGTCGGCGCAGCAGAGGTAGACGGTGCCGCTCTTGGGGGGGATGGAGTGGGTGTAGACCTGGGCGGTGGTGCCGATCTCGGCGGCGCGCTGGGCGCCGTAGGCGGGGTCTAAGAGCCGGTGGTAGTCCAGCTCCATGTGGTCGGGGTCGGTGACATAGTGGAAGGCGTCGGCGAAGGCCATCTTCATGGCCTCCAGCTGACGGTGGTAGGTGAGGGCGCTCTCCTTCTCGGGGAAGTCGAACTCCTTGAGGATGTTGAGGGCCATGAGGGCCACGATACCCTGGCCGTTGGGGGGGATCTCGCAGACCTGGTAGCCGTGGTAGTCCACCGTGATGGGCTCCACCCACTTGGGTTCATAGGCGGCCAGGTCCTCGTACCGCAGGTAGCCGCCGAACTGCTTGCTGTCGGCGTCAATCTTCTTGGCGATCTCCCCGGTGTAGAAGGCGGCGGCATCGGTCTCACCGATGGCCTCCAGGGTGTCGGCGTGGTTGGGCAGGCGGATCAGGTCCCCCGCCTCGTAGGGCTTTCCCTCCGGGGTGAAGGTCTTGTACCACTCGTCAAAGACGGGGCCGGTACAGGTCCTTTGGAACTTGTCAAAGGCCCGCTTCCACATGACGGCCAGGTTGGGGGAGCAGGGGTAGCCCTCCCGGGCGTAGCGGACGGCGGGGGCCACGTTCTGGGCCAGGGTCCGCCGGCCGAAGCGCTTCGTCAGCTCGGCCCAGGCCTTGGGGGCGCCGGGCACCGTCACGGGGGTCCAGCCGTAGGTGGGCATCTTGCCCTGCTCATCGCTGCCGTCGGCCAGCAGCTTCTCGATGGAGGCCGCCATGGGGGCGGGGCCGCTGGAGTTGAGGCCGTAGAGCTTCTGATCCTTGGCCGACCACACCAGGGCGAAGGCGTCGGAGCCGATGCCGTTGGCGGAGGGCTCCACCACGGTGAGGGCGGCGGCGGCGGCCACGGCGGCATCCATGGCGTTGCCCCCGTTCTGGAGGGCCTCCAGACCGGCGGCGGCAGCCTGGGGACTGGAGCAGTTCACCATACCACCCCGGGCATAGAGGGGGTAGCGCTGGGAGGTGTAGGGCTGGTAGACGGGGTCGAAGGGCGTGTACATGGGACAGCCTCCTTGTAAATTGTGATAATATGCCATTTCCTGGAGCGCTTTGCGCTCCAGGAAATGAAAGTGGTCCTTATTTCTTGTCGTAGAGGTGGCAGGCCACGAAATGGCCGGGCTCCTGCTCCACGATGGGGGGCTTCTCCTTGGTGCAGATGTCCATACACTTGGAGCAGCGGGTGTGGAAGGGGCAGCCCTTGGGGGGATTCATGGCGCTGGGCACGTCGCCCTCCAGCACCGACTCGGTGGAGTGCTCCTGGCCGATCTTCAGCCGGGGCACGGCGGCCAGCAGGGAGTCGGTATAGGGGTGGAGGGGGTTGTGGAAGAGCTCCTTGCTCTCGGCCAGCTCACAGACGTTGCCCAGGTACATGACCACGATGCGGTCGCAGAAGTGCTTGACCACGCCCAGGTCATGGGTGATGAAGAAGTAGGTGAGATGCTTCTCCACGCTCAGCTCGTTGAGGAGCTGGAGGATCTGGGCCTGGACGGACACGTCCAGAGCGGAGACGGACTCGTCCAACACCACGAACTTGGTGTCCAGGGCGATGGCCCGGGCGATGCCCACGCGCTGCTTCTGGCCGCCGGAGAGGGCGTGGGGATAGGAGTAGTAGTGCTCCCGCTTCAGGCCCACCTTTTCCAGCAGCTCCATCACCTTTTCCTTCCGCACATCGGCGGGGTAATCGGTGTTGATGACGTAGACCTCTTCAATGGACTTGCCGATGGACTGCCGGGGGTCCAGGCTGGCGGCGGGGTCCTGGAAGATCATCTGCATCTCCCGGCGCATGTCCCGCATCTCTTCCTTGGTGAGCTTGCCCAGGTTGATGCCGGTCTCATAGTTGCCGTCCAGCTTGGCCTGGTAGGCGGGGTCCAGAGTGCGCTCGGTGATGGGGAGAACGTCCTTGCCGTGGTAGTCCTGCCAGGCCTTCACCCGGAAGCCCTTGGCGGCCTCCACGTGGCCCTGGGCCTCCTTATGGGCGGCCTCCATCTTCTCCTTGAGGGCGGTGTCGGCCTTGCCGGCCACCCGGCCCTCCTCGTACTGCTTCTCCAGCTCCCGGAACTTCCGGATAGACTCGGCGGCCTGGGCGGTCTCCTTCTGGGCCTTGTCGTAGAGGGCCTGGATAGCGGGCAGGTCCTTGCAGAGAATGAGCGAGCCCACGGTGCGGGAGCCCTCACGCAGCTGCCGGGAGGCGTCCTTCTTCAGCTCCTTGGACTTGAACTCCAGGGCGCTGAGCTTCTTCTGGAGGGCGGCCTCCTTCTTGACCTCCTTGTTGGAGCCCAGGGCGGAGAGGGCGTCGATCTCCTTTTTCAGGACCTCCGCCTTCTTGTCCACCTCCAGAGACTTCTGATAGAACTCCCCGGCCTTCTTCTGGTACTCGGGCAGCTTGGCCACCTCTTTGGCCAGGTATTTGGGGCACATCTCGTCCCGGGTGCGGCCGTGGTAGATGCACGCGCCGCTGGTCTGGGGGTAGAGCTGGAGGATGACGCGGCCCAGGGTGGACTTGCCGCAGCCAGACTCGCCCACCACGCCGAACTTCTCCCCCTCGTAGATGGAGAAGGAAACGTCCTCCAGAGCCTTGATGCTCACGCCCCGGCGGACGGGGAAGTATTTTTTCAGCTTCTTGAGCTCCAGAAGCACCTTTCTCTCGTCACTCATTTCCTGTGCTCCTCCTCCACTTTGTGGCAACATACCAGATGGCCGGGCTCGATCTCCAGCTCGGCGGGGACCTCCGTCCGGCACCGCTCGGTGGCGTAGGGGCAACGGGGGTGGAACCGGCAGCCGCCGATGTCCTCGGTGATGTTGGGGAAGGTACCTGGGATGGGCTGGATGTCGAAGTCATCCTCATCCACGTTGGGCACCGCCTTCATGAGGCCGATGGTGTAGGGGTGGAGGGGCTTGGCGAAGATGGTCTCGATGCTGCCCTCCTCCACCTTCCGGCCGGAGTAGAGAATGATAACCCGGTCGGCGATCTCGGCCACCACGCCCAGATCGTGGGTGATGAAGAGAACGCCGGTGCTCACGTCCTTCTTGAGCTTGTTGAGGAGCACCAGCACCTGCTTCTGGATGGTCACGTCCAGGGCGGTGGTGGGCTCGTCGGCGATGAGCAGGCTGGGCTCCACCGCCATGACCATGGCGATCATGATGCGCTGCCGCAGGCCGCCGGAGAGCTGGAAGGGGTACTGCTTCATCCGGTCCTCCGGGTTGGCGATGCCCACCTTCTCCAGGTAGGTGACGGCCACCTTCCAGGCCTCCTCCTTGCTGAGCCCCTTGTGGAGGCGCAGGCCCTCGGTGAGCTGCCGGCCGATGGTCAGCAGGGGGTTGAGGGCGGTCATGGGCTCCTGGAAGATCATGCCCATCTGCTTGCCCCGGAGGGCGTTGCGCTCCTTGGGGGACATAGTGGTGAGCTCCTGGCCGTTGAGCTTGATGCTGCCCGAGACCACACGGCCGTTGTTGGGCAGCAGGTCCATGATGGACAGGGTGGTGACGCTCTTGCCGCAGCCCGACTCGCCCACCATGCATACGGTCTCGTTTTCGTTGATGTCGAAGGAGATGCCCCGCAGCACCTCGTATTCCTTTTTGCCGATCCGGAAGGTGGTGACCAGATCCTTCACCTCAAGCACTTTTCCCATAGGAAGATCTGCCTCCTTGCTGTGTCCTAAGGTCTGGCCTCCGCCCGGGGCGGGGAACAGACCTTAAGACACATGTCCATGTGTCTTAAGATCCGGTGGACCCGGCGGGCAGCCGCCCGCCGGGGACCGGGAGTAGACTCATCGGTGATGATGGTCATGGTCACGTCCTTGATGGCGGGTTTCTCGCCCCAGTACTCCTCATTCCGGGTCAGCACCACGTTGGAGCCGGACACGGAGGAGACGAACTTGTAGGGGCCGGTGCCGCAGGGCTCCACCATCAGGTCCTGGTTCTGCTGGGCGGTGGGGGAGACGATGGCGGAGTTGGTGTGGGCCAGCTTGGCGGTGAACACACCGTCCTCATAGAGGAGGTGGAACAGGATGGTGTAGTCGTCGGGGCACTCCATGGACTCGATGGAGCCGGCAATGGAGGCGCGGGAGGAGCCGAATTCAGGGTCCTTGATGAGGTCGAAGGTGTACTTCACGGCCTCGGAGTTGAAGGGGGTGCCATCGTGGAAGGTGACGCCCTCCCGCAGCTTCACGGTGACGGTGAGGCCGTCCTCGGAATACTCGGGCATATCGGCGGCCAGCAGAGGCACATACTCATCGGTCTCGGGATCGATGCGGTACAGGGTCTCATAGATCTGGGCGTTGACGTAGGTGGAGGCGGAGTCGTTGGTCCGCAGGGGGTCAAAACCGGTAAAGGCGGCGGTGAGGGCCACGTTGAACATCTTGCCGTCGGTAGCGGCGTCGCCGCTGCCGACGGCGGAAGTCTCGGTGGCGGGGGTGGTGGTGCCGCTGCAGCCGGCCAGCAAAGAGACAGACAGGGCGCAGGCCGCGGTCAGGCTGAGCAGCTTTTTCCAGGATCTCATTTCTACTTTTCTCTCCTTTTGATTTTGTTATATGTCACCACAATGGGTGGGCATATCAACCTAAAAAGCGGGGAGATAGGGCTGCCGGAGCAGCGCCGGTATCCTTCCCCATGTCAGGCGCCGCCTTTTCGAGGGGGGTCCTACGTGACAGAGTGGTTCCCGGCGGGCGGAGCGGCCCGCCGGGACCTGTCATACACCTGCGCGGTGCTCAGCTGGCGTACTGGAAGTCCTTCACATAGAAGGTGCCGCCGGGATCGCGGGTGATGTTGGTGTACTCGCTGCTGTAGCAGAAGAGGTTGGTGGAGTGATAGATGGGCTGGACATAGGCCTCGTCCTGAAGCAGGTCGTTGCAGGCCACCAGGTTTTCGGTACGCACCGCCAGGTCGGTGGTGGTCTTGCTGGCCTCGATGTAGCTGTCCACCAGGGCCCAGTCATCCTCGTCCAGGCGCACGCGGCGCTGGCCGTTCACAGAGTGGAAGTTGGGCTCCATGAGCTCAGAGCCGTCGCGGGTCACGTTGGACCACGCGGCCAGGGTGATGTCAAAGCGGTTGTCCACCTTACTCTCGGTGAGCCAGGCGGACCAGTCGATGGTCTCGATGTTCACATTGTTGAAGCCGGCCTGGGTCAGGCTGGACTGGAAGTACTCGCCCATCTTGGAGTAGGCGGGGGTGGAGGGCACCAGGAAGCAGATCTCCTCATCGGCCCAGCCGGGGTGGGCGTCCAGAATGGCCTTGGCGCCCTCGGGGTCGTAGGCGATGTTGTGGGTGGTGGCCTCCTCGTCGTAGCCCACGATCTTGGGCCCGATGATGGAGGTGGCCACGTTGGCGTAGCCCTGCATCATATACTCCACATAGCCCTCCTTGTCAATGCCCTTGGCCAGAGCGATGCGGAAGTCCTTCTCGGCCATGATGGGGTTGACGGAGGAGGTGCTGCGCATGGTCAGGTAGTAGACCTGAGCGGCCTCGGAGGTGGCCACGGTGAGGGCGGAGTTGTTTTCCACACGGGAGAGCTGCTCCACACTGATGTTGGGCATGAAGTCGGCCTCGCCGGTCTCCATCCGGGACACGGCGGTGGACTCGTCGGAGATGATGGTCATGGTGATGTCCTTGATGGCGGGCAGGTCACCCCAATAGTCCTCGTTCCGGGTCAGCACCACGTTGGAGCCGGACACGGAGGAGACAAACTTGTAGGGACCGGTGCCGCAGGGCTGGGTCATCAGGTCCTGGTTCTGCTGGGCGGTGGGGGAGACGATGGCCGCATTGGTGTGGGCCAGCTTGGCCAGGAACACGCCGTCGTCATAGAGCAGGTGGAAGACGATGGTGTAGTCATCGGGGCACTCCATGGAGTCGATGGAGTTGGCGATAGAGGCGCGGGCGGAACCGAAGTCGGGGTCCTTGATGAGGTCGAAGGTGTACTTCACAGCCTCAGAGTTGAAGGGGGTTCCGTCGTGGAAGGTGACGCCCTCCCGCAGCTTGATGGTGACGGTGGTGCCGTCATCAGAGTACTCGGGCAGGTCGGCGGCCAGCAGAGGGGTGCTCTCGCCGGTCTCGGGGTCGATGCGGTAGAGGGTCTCGTAGATCTGGGCGTTGACGTAGGTGGAGGCCGAATCATTGGTCCGCAGGGGGTCAAAACCGGTGAAGGGTGCAGTGAGCGCGATGTTGAACATCTCTCCTGCAGCGGCCTCATTGCCGCTTTCGGTACCGGCAGGCGCAGCAGAACTGGGGGTCGTCGTGCCGCTGCAACCAGCCAGCAGAGAGACAGACAGAACACAGGTCGCGCTTAGGGTAAGCAGCTTTTTCCATAACTTCATTTTTCTTCTCTCCTTTTGATTGGTTTTATATGACGCCGCCTTTGGCTGACATATCGGTTGGTGCTCAGTCCTTCAGACTGGGGTCCAGAATGTCCCGGAGCTTATCGCCCAGGATGTTGAAGCAGATCACCGTAATCATCACGGCGATGCCGGGGATGAAGATGAGGCTGGGGGCGTCCCACAGGTACTGCTTGCCCGCGGCGATCATGCCGCCCCACTCGGGCTGGGGCGGGACCACACCCATACCCAGATAGCTTAGGGTGGAGATGGAGATGATGGAGGTGGCCATACGCATGGTGGCGATGACGATGATGACGGGCAGGCAGTTCTTGAGAATGTGGATGAAGATGATGCGGGAGTCCTTGGCGCCCAGGCTGCGGGTGGCCATGATGTAGTCCTCCTCCTTGACCTGGAGGACCTTGCCGCGGACCATCCGGGCAAAGCTGGGGATGGACCAGATGCTGATGGCCAGCATGGCGTTGAAGGTGTTGACGCCCAGCATGGCGATGATGAGCATGGCCAGCAGGATGCCGGGGAAGGTGAAGAGCAGGTCCATGACGCGCATGATGGGGTTATCCAGCCGCTTGTAGTAGCCGGCCAGCAATCCGCACACCACGCCCACCGCCAGGCCCATGGCGGTGGAGACGAAGCCCACCATCAGGGAGACCCGGCCGCCGTAGAGGAGGCGGGAGAGGACATCCCGGCCGTAGTCGTCGGTACCCAGGATGTGGCCGGGGACATACTGCTCGTTGGGATTATAGCCGGGGGCCTCGGGGTCGGTGACCACGGTCCACTGGGCCCAGAAGCCGGGCCGCAGGCGGATGGAGGGGTCCTGCTCGTCATAGCCGTAGGGGGCGATGACGGGGGCCAGGACCACCAGGACGATCTCCAGGATCAGAATGATAAAGCAAAGGGTGGCCAGCTTGTTCTGAAAGAGCTTTCGAAAGGCCACGCGGATGGGGTTTCCGTGTTTGTTGTCCATCGTGTGTGTCCCTCCTTATTCGTAGCTGATCCGCGGGTCGATGACGCAGTAGAGGATGTCCACGATCAGGTTGATGACAATGAAGATCGTGGCGATAACCAGGACCGTGCTCTGGACCACGGGGTAGTTGCGGTTGTTGATGGCGGTGATAAGATAGGTGCCCACGCCGTTGATGACAAAGACCTGTTCGGTGATGATGGCGCCGCCCAGCAGGCCGCCGAAGCTGGTGCCGAACTGGGTTACCAGGGGGATGAGGGCGTTGCGGAGGGCGTGGCCGAAGATGATGGTGCTCCTCTTCAGGCCCTTGCTCTTGGCGGTGCGGATGTAATCGGACTGGAGCACGTCCAGCATGGCGGAGCGTCCGATGCGGGTGAAGCTGGCCACGGTGGCGGTGCTCAGGGCGATGGCGGGGAGGATGGCCTCCCGCAAGCCCGTGGGCGTCCAGAAGTAGTGGGTCATGCCGCCGGTGGGCAGCCAGCCAAGCTTTACCGCAAAGACGTACATCAGCAGGGTGCCCAGCAGGAAGTTGGGGATGGAGATGCCCACCAGGGAGCCGGTGGTGAGGATGTTGTCGGTGAGCTTGTCCTTCTTCAGGGCAGTGATGATGCCGCAGGGGATGCCCACCAGCACCGCAATGATGATACTGGCCGTGGCTAGGTTGAGGGTGTTGGGCAGGCGGACCAGGATCTCATCCAGAATGGGCTGCCGGGTGGTGTAGGAGGTGCCCAGGTTCAGGGTGAGCAGATTCCTTAAATAAATGAAATACTGCACAAAGAAGGGCTTGTCCAGTCCCAGACTGGCCCGAACCACTTCGATGTCGGCATCGGTGGCACTGGGACCGGCCACCATGGCCGCCGGATCACCCGGAGCAATGTAAAGGCTGGCGAATACGATAAAGCTCATGCCCAGCAGCAGCAGGAACATCAGCAGGATCCGCTTGATGATGTATCTTCGCATGACGACGCCTCCCGAGAGATAAGCGCCCACGGTCCGTCCCTGGCGGTCAACCGTGCGGCAATAATTGCTTATAATGATAAATCGCGCAACAAAATTTTGCAACACTTTACAGTAGCATATTGTTAAAGTTTCTATTTTCTACAATTTTAGACGGAGCAAAATAAATATTTTTAGCAAATTAGCTCATAATTTGGAATTTTATTTCATTCATTTATTTGCTCTTGTGTCCACCGGTTAGAACTTTTTGACAAATTGGTCCTTCCACATAAGGCGCAAATATTTATAATATTCTCAACGGAGAAACGAACAGACTGTATTTTCCATGGTTGAAAGGAGTCCCGAATGGGGACGTTCAGGCATGGGGCACTTGATTTTATGCAGATCTTCCAGAACATTTATCTGGAGCGGCGGGACATCCATGAACTACCCCTGAAAAATTACAACGACCTGGCCATACTGGAATGGGAGTTGGCCCAGTGCCAGAGCGCCGCTTTCCCTCAGGAATGACCGTCTGTGTGTACTTTTGGACCGTCTGTCCCCTTTTCGTGGACAGGCGGTCCTCTTTTTCGTATACTGAGGGCGAAAGGAGGGGGCTTCCATAGACGTAAAGGTACGCATTGACCCCGCCGCCCCAGGTCTCTCCGTGACCATCACCGCCCCCGCCATGACCGACGAGGTCCGGGCCCTGGCCGCCCGCCTCTCCACTCGGGACGCCCTCCTCATGGCCTGGGCCGGGGAGACCGCCATCCCCCTCCGGGCGGAGGACATTCTCCGCTGCTATGGGGAGGACAAGGGGGTGAAGGTCCAGACCACCCGGGGCGTCTACGACCTGCGGGAGCGGCTCTATGAGCTGGAGGGCAGGCTGGACCGGCACACCTTCGTCCGCATCTCCCACTCGGAGATCGTCAACCTCAAAAAGGTCACCGCCCTGGACCTCTCTCTCACCGGCACCATCCGCATGACTCTGGCCGGGGACACGGTGTGCTATGTCTCCCGGCGGTATGTGAAAAAAATCAAAGAGGCCCTGGGCCTCTGAAAGGAGGAATCACCGTGCTCTTTCCCGACAAAAGGCAGGCTGCCAAGCGGGGCTTGGCCGGCGGCCTTCTAGGGGCGGCGGGCTGCCTGCTCCTGGCCTTCCTCACCCAGCCCGGCGCCCTCTTCACCGGCTCCCTGAGCCTGGATTTCACCTTCTGCTACAATGCCCACGTGCCGGAGGCCCTGGGGGCAGCGCTGGGCCTCCTCCTCTGGTCCGCCTTCGGCGCCGAGGTCGGCGTGGCCACCCTGCCCTTCGCCGACGATGGGCCCGCCCTGGTCCGCCGCACCTTCCTCCATTTCGCCGCCATGGCCGCCACCCTCTCCCTGTGGGTTCTCCTCAACTTTCAGGCCGCCCAAATCCCCTTTTTCCTTCTCCTCCTGGCCCTGGTCTATCTACTGATCTGGCTGGGACGCTGGGTGGGCTGGTACGCCGAGGTGGCCGCCATCCGGGAGAGGCTGGGCCTCTCCCCGGGCTCCTCCCCCCTGAAGTGGAAAGAAACTCTGCCCTATGCCCCCTTCGCCCTCTTTCTCTGCCTCCTGCTCCCCGCCGCGCTGTCCCTCTTCGACGCCCCCGACGTGCCGGTGCTCACCGGTCTTGTCTACCTCTATCTGCTCCTCCCCGTGGGCAGCTTCTGCTCCGGCCTCTCCCTAGCCGAGCGGCAGGGCCTCTGCCCCCTCTACCCCCTCCTATGTGCCCTCTGCTTCCTGGCAGCCGTCCCCCTGGTCTACAACGCCAGCGCCCTCCCCTTCTGCGCCGTGACCCTCTGCGCCTCCGGGCTGGGGGAACTGACCGGCTGGCTTTTGGCCCAGAGGAGGGGCAAGCGGAAATGAGACTCATCTTTCCATCCCCTCGTCCTGTGGTTCCGTGGGCGCGTCCAGGAGGCCGCACCCCATATATCCTCCGGAAAAGATAAAACAGCGGGCGCTGACGATGGCAGCGCCCGCTTTCCGTTTCCTATTCCATTGACCTATCGTCACCGGGCAAAAGCGCCGGTCCCGCACGGCAATCAGAGCGGTACCAAAGTTCTTTTTGGTTCTTTTTCTTACAAGAAAAAGAACTACTTGCCGACGCAGAAGCGGGAGAAGATACGCTCCACCACGTCCTCCCGGATGGTCCGGCCGGTGAGTTCGGCCAGGGCCTCCACGGCCCCCTCCACGTCGGTGAGGACGGCGTCGGGGGTGACCCCGGCCAGGAGTCCCGTCTCGGCCTCCCGCAGGGCGGCCAGAGCCGCCCCGGCCGCCTGGGCCTGCCGGGCGTTGGTGAGCATGGCCCCGGCCTCGCCGCCGCTCCCCTGGGGAAAGAGCCGGGCCACCGCCGCCCCCAGGTCCTCCAGCCCAGCCCCCGTCTTGGCACTGAGCCGGACCACCGGCGGCGCCTCCTCCCCGTGGACGGAGAAGCCCCGGTCCCGACCCTGTGGCAGGTCGGCCTTGGTGAGCACCAGCACCACCCGGGAACAGTGGGCGGCGGCCTCCTCCCAGAGGGCCAGCTCGGCCACCAACCGGTCGGTGTCGTCCCCGGGGTCGGAGCCGTCCATGAGCACCAGGGCCAGCTCGGCCCCGGCCAGGGCCGCCCGGCTCCGCTCCACCCCAAGCCGCTCCACCGGGTCGTCGGTGTCCCGGAGCCCCGCCGTGTCAATGAGCCGCAGCAGCACGCCCCCCACCACACACCGCTCCTCCACCGTGTCCCGGGTGGTACCGGGAATGTCGGTGACGATGGCCCGCTGGTAGCCCAGCAGGGCGTTTAGGAGGGAGGACTTGCCCGCATTGGGCAGGCCTACGATGGCGCAGGGCACCCCCCGGGTCAAAAACTTCCCCCGGTCGTAGGTGGCCAGCAGCTCCTCCAGCCCCCGCTCCGCCGTCTCCAGGGCCGCCTCCAGCTCCTGGGCGCGGAAGGGGTCAATGTCCTCGTCGGGGTAGTCCAGCACGGCGTGGAAGTGGGCCAGCAGGTCCACCAGACCGCTGTAAATCCCCTCCACCCGCCGGGACAGGGCCCCGGTGAGCTGCCCCGCCGCCGTCCGGACGGCCTGGGGCGTCTCCGCTTCCAGCAGGTCGGCCACCGCCTCGGCCTGGGTCAGGTCCAGCTTGCCATTGAGGAAAGCCCGCTGGGTAAACTCACCCGGCTTTGCCGGCCGGGCCCCGGCGGCGTAGAGAGCCTCCAGGCCCAGGGAGAGGACCACCGGGGCCCCGTGGCACTGGAGCTCCGCCGTGTCCTCCCCGGTGTAGCTGTGTGGGGCCCGGGACACCGTGGCCAGCACCTGGTCGATGACGTTCCCCTCCTGATCCAGCAGGGAGCCGTACACCAGACGCCGGTCCTCCGTCCCGGTAAGGGACCTCCCGCTCCTGGCCCGGAAAACCTTGTCGGCACACTCCACCGCCCCCGGCCCCGACAGCCGCAGGACCCCGATGGCGGAGGGCACCGCCGGTGTGGAGATGGCCGCGATGAGCTCTGACATGATCCGAACCTCCCTTACATTTCCGTGTCTTTATGGCCTTTTGTAAATTTGGCGAAAATGCCGCGCAACTTCCCCTTGACAGTCGTTTTATGTCTACCCCTATGAATAATCCACTTTTCCACGTTTACATAAACATATGTGGATAACCCTGTGGAAAATGTGGAAAACCCTTGTGGAAAGCCGCTTTCTCTCTGGGGCGCATGTGGACTGCGAATGAATACCACCCGAATATTCAATGTAGAAAAAAGCGCCGCCGTTGGGCGGCGCTTCTGAGCCTGCCGGCATCTGCCGGCAGGCTCTCTCGCACGTACAGGCACGCTTGCGCTGGGCTTTGCTCCGGTTCCCGTCAAATCTACCTCAGACCTTTTCCCGCAGACGCCGGGAGATCACCTGGGCCACCTTCACGCCGGAGGCGCCCGCCTGGGCCAGGCCGCGGGTGATGCCGGCGCCGTCGCCGATGGCGAACATGCCGGGCAGCTTGGTCTCCAGCTCGGGGGTCAGGGTGAGGCGGGAGGAGTAGAACTTGACCTCCGCGCCATAGAGGAGGGTATCGTAGTTGGCGGTGCCGGGGGCGATCTTGTCCAGCTGGTAGATCATCTCGATGATGTCGTCCAGCTGCCGCTTAGGCAGCGCCAGGCTGAGGTCGCCGGGGACAGCGGCGGTGAGGGTGGGCCGGGTGAAGGACTTGCTCATCCGGTGGGCGTTGGTGCGCATCCCCTTCACCAGGTCGCCGAAGCGCTGGACCAGCACGCCGCCGGCCAGCATGTTGCTGAGGGAGGCGATGTGCTTGCCGTAGCGGTAGGGCTCGTTGAAGGGCTCGGTGAACCGGTTGGACACCAGCAGGGCGAAGTTGGTGTTCTCGCTCTGGAGGGCGGGGTCGGCGTAGGAGTGGCCGTTCACGGTGTTGATGCCCTCCACGTTCTCGGCCACCACGTGGCCGTAGGGGTTCATGCAGAAAGTGCGGACCTGGTCGCCGTACTGCTTGGTGCGGTAGACCAGCTTGGACTCGTAGACCACGTCGGTGATGTGCTCAAAGACCCGGGCGGGCAGCTCCACCCGGACGCCGATGTCCACCTGGTTGTTGATGAGGGTGATGCCCAGGCGCTTGCACTCGTTGGCGAACCACTCGGCGCCGGAGCGGCCGGGGGCGGCGATGAGCCAGTCGCAGCACACATCCTCCCCCTTCTCCAGGCCCAGGCGGTAGCCGCCGTCGGCGGTGTCGATGGTCTTGACGGTGGTATTGAACCGGAATTCGATGCCCTTCTTCAGATCCTCATAGATGTTCTGGAGGATGAGCAGGTTCTTCTCGGTGCCCAGGTGCTTGCACCGGGCCTGGAGCAGGTGGAGGTCAAACTCCAGGGCCTTCTTCTCCAGGGCCTTGGCCTCGGGGGTGGCGGTGGAGAACATCTCGGTGGTGGCGCCGTGGGCCACATTGATGGAGTCCACATACTCGATGAGGTCCATGACCTCCTTGGCGTCCATAAAGTCGGTGAGCCAGCCGCCGAAGGCGGTGGTAAAGTTGAACTTGCCGTCGGAGAAGGCGCCGGCGC
The DNA here is from genome assembly GCF_052065695.1 of Intestinimonas sp. HCP28S3_D6. Classification (NCBI taxonomy): domain Bacteria; kingdom Bacillati; phylum Bacillota; class Clostridia; order Eubacteriales; genus Intestinimonas; species Intestinimonas sp. HCP28S3_D6. Next base: position 11,912 of record NZ_JBQHTM010000024.1, on the reverse strand, counting down.
CGCCAAAGCCGCACATGGTGTCACAGACCTTGCACTGGATGCAGTCCTTCACCTTCCCCGCCACGATGGGGCAGCTGCGGCTGTAAATGTCCCGGCCCTGCTCCAGGACCACCACCTTCAGTCCGGGGTTCTGTTTCATCAGCTCGTAACCTGCGTAGATACCGGCCTCTCCACAGCCAATGATGGCAACGTCGTATCTCTCGCTCATGATGCGCTCTTCTCCTTTGTCTGTTCTTTCCGTCCCATATCCATGGGGACATACTACTTCTAGTATAGTATAGCATGTTTTGTCAAGTCTACGCCACTTCTCCGCAAAAAACGCCCCTCCCATCGGGGAGGGGCGCTGAGCATGCTCAGATGTTCGGGATCTTAAAAGACGGTGCCTACGGCGGTCATGCCCTGGTCCAGGTCGGCCCGGTAGTCCGGATCGGTGGGATTGAGGCTGTTGATGACCACGCCGTCGCTGCCGTTTTTCGCGGTGGAGTGGAGGTACTTCCCCTCTCCCAGGTACATGGCCACGTGGCCGGGGAAGAAGAGGAGATCGCCGGGCTTCATGTCTGCCCGGGGGATCTCGTGGACGGGGAAGCCCTCCTTGATGTTGGCGTCCCGGTAGATGACCACCCCGTTGAGGAGGTAGCTCATGGAGACCAGCCCCGAGCAGTCGATGCCCATGGGGGTCTTGCCGCCCCAGCGGTAGTGAGCTCCCTGGTAGGTAAGGGCGGTCTCCACCACTGCCTTCCGCAGCTGTTCCGGGTCCTCAAACCGGGGTTTTTCGTAATATTCCCCAAGGAAACTACATTTCGTATAGCCCTCCCGGCCATCGGGCAGCTCCACCCGGAGCCAGCCGTCGGCGTTGGGGGTGCCCACCGGGGAGAGGATGGCCCCCCGGGTGAGGGTGGCCAGGGGGAAGCAGGCCACGGCGGGGCCGGAGAGGACGTCACAGATGCCCTTCAGCACCACCTGCTTGGGCCGCTCAGTCCAGCGGCGGACCAGGTGGTCACCGGTGAGGACGTGCTCCGCCCGGAGGTAGCCCTCGTAGCGGTAGGGCGCCCGGGCCAGGTACCAGCCGGGACGGACCTCCTCCAGGAGCTCCACCACCATGCCGGCCAGGACCTCGTCGGCCCGCTCGCACTGGAGCTGGGGCCGGCTCATAAGGGGACAGACGGGTTCAATGACGATGGCTTTCATATCCGTTCAGCCTCCCGTGCAGAATGCCGGCGCCGGGGCGCCGTAGGTGTCGTAAATGGCCTTGCCCAGACGACCGATGAACTGTTTTTGGCGGTTATCGCCCTCGGGGCTGGGGCCGTCCCAGGTGAAGATGCCCAGGAACCAGTCGCCGCCGGGCTGGAAGAAGACACCGGCGTCATGGCTGAGGTAGTCCAGGCCGCCGGTCTTGTGGGCGAAATCCACGGGGTAGGGGTTGTAGCGCAGGATGTCGTCCATGGACCGCTGGCGGCGGAGCATGTCCAGGGCCACGGCGGTGAGGGACTCGTTTAAAATCTCCCCCCGGCACAGCTTGCGGTAGAGGGCAAACTGGTCGGCGGCAGAGGTGTAGTTGTTCCGGCCGGCGGCGATGGCGTCCCAGTCGAGCATCTGCCGCTGGCACACCGTGTGCCGGAGACCCAGCACGTCCCGGGCGTAGGCGTTGATGGCGTCGTAGCCCACGGTGGAGATGACCCGATTGGTGGCGGTGTTGTCGCTCTCCACGATCATCCAGTAGAGGAGCTCCCACAGGGAGCGGCTGGTGGGGCCGTACTCAAAGACCTGGGAGTCCTCCAACAGCACCTCGGCGGGCAGATCCAGGGTCTGGCCCAGGGAGAGCCGGCCCTGCCGCACCTCCTCCAGGGCGGCCAGGAGCACCGGCACCTTGATGGTGGAGGCCGACACCACCTGGGTGTCCGGCTCCAGGGCCCAGAGGACCTTGCCGCTCTCCACCTCGCCCACCAGCACGGCGGTCTTGCAGGGGAAGGCGGCGATCTCCTGTTTCAGATAGGTATCCAATGCTTGCTCCGTCATGACGGAAGCACCTCCAGTCGTCCGGTATCGGCGTCCATGGCGGCCATGGCGCCCAGGGGCAGGGACAGGTTGGGCAGGCTGTGGCCGCAGGCCAGGTCGGAGAGGACCGGCTTGCCCGCAGGGACGATGAGCTCCCGGAAGACCTCCTCCAGGGTGAGGGAGCGCTCCGGGTCCTCGGGGGGGCAGTCTGTCCAGTCCCCCAGGATCACCCCGGCGCAGTCCCGGAATTTTCCGGCGTTCCGGAGCTGGGTGAGCATGCCGTCGATGCGGTAGACCTTCTCCCCCACGTCCTCCAGGAAAAGGAGCTTTCCCTTCGTGTCGATCTCCCAGGGGGTACCCAGGGAGGCGGAGAGCAGGGACAGATTGCCGCCGCACAGCCGCCCCATGGCGCTGCCCGGGGAGAGGGCGGTGAGGGGCCGCCCGGCGGGGTTCTCCACCGGCCCGGTCAGGGAGCCGAAAAGGCAGCGCCGCAGCCGGGACATGGTGAGCTCGTCCACCGGCTGGTAGTAGTCGGAGGCGGGCATGGGTGCGTGGAAGGTGACAAAGCCGCAGATCTGGTTGAAGGCGGTGTGGAGGGCTGTGATGTCGCTGTACCCGGCGAAGAGCTTGGGCCGGCGGGCGATGGCGTCCAGGTCCAGCAGGGGGAGGAGGCGGTGGGCGCCGTAGCCTCCCCGGAGGCAGAGCACCCCGTCAATGGAGTCATCGGCGAAGGCGGCCTGGAGGTCGGAGGCCCTTTGGGCGTCGTCGGCGGCGAAGTAGCCGTGGCGGCTGGTGGCATAGCAGGAGGGGTAGGGGACCGGCTCCAGGCCCAGGGCCTTCACGGCGTCCTGGGCGGGCCCCAGCCGGTCGGCGGCCACGGCGGAGCTGGGGGCCACCAGGGCCACCCGGGCGCCGGGGTAAAGGGGGTTGGGAACGATCATTTCCTGGTCACATCCAATATCTGGTGAAGTGGCAGCTCACAGCTTGGCCCGGTAGGCGTCCAGCTCGGCCCGGCTGCCCCGGACAAAGTGGCCGGACTCCACCTCCTCCCACAGGGGAGGATTCTGGTCGGAGTAGCCGTGACAGCTGGGGTCGTAGACCTCCAGCACCTTCTGCCGTTCAGAGATGGGGTCGGGCTGGGGAATGGCAGAGAGGAGCGCCCGGGTGTAGGGGTGGAGGGGATGGGCAAAGAGCTGCTCGGTCTCGGCCAGCTCCTGGAGCTCCCCCTTGTAGATGACGGCGATGCGGTCGCAGATGAAGCGCATCACAGAGAGGTCATGGGCAATAAAAAGATAGGTGAGGCCCCGCTCCTTCTGGAGCTTGGACATGAGGTTGAGGACCTGGGCCCGGATGGAGACGTCCAGGGCGGAGATGGGCTCATCGGCGATGATGAACTCCGGGTCCAGGATCAGGGCCCGGGCGATGCCGATGCGCTGGCGCTGGCCGCCGGAGAACTCGTGGGGGAAGCGGCTGGCGAACTCGGGCAGGAGGCCCACGTCGCTGAGGGCCTTGGCCACCTTCTCCTCCCGCTGGGCCTGGGTGAGGTGGAGCTTCTGGGCATAGAGGCCCTCGGAGACGATGTAGTCCACCTTGGCCCGCTCGTTGAGGGAGGCCATGGGGTCCTGGAAGATCATCTGGATCTTCCGGGTAACAGTGCGGTCCACCTCGTGGCTCACTTTTCCGTTGATCTTCTCTCCCTGGAACCACACCTCGCCGCCGGAGGTGGGATGGATGCGGATGATGGCTCGGCCAATGGTGGTCTTGCCGGAGCCCGACTCACCCACCAGGCCGAAGGTCTCCCCCTTGTGGATCTGGAAGGAGACATGTTTCACGGCGTGGAAGGGCTTGCGGCGGGAGCCGAAGTCCACGCACAGGTCCTTGACGTCCAGCAGGACGTTGGCGTCAGGCTTGACCACGCAGACGCACCCCCTGTTCTCTGAGCTGTTTGATATGCTCCGGCGGCTCCACCTTGGGGGCCCTGGGGTCCAGGAGCCAGGTCCGGGCCTTGTGGGTGGGGCTGACCTCAAAGTAGGGAGGCCGCTCCACAAAATCGATCTTCAGGGCCTGGGGATTCCGGGGGGCAAAGGCGTCGCCCTTGACCTCATTAAAGAGGTTGGCGGGCGCGCCGGCAATGGAGTAGAGGGGCTCCCCCTTGATGCCCAGCTGGGGCAGAGAAGACAGCAGCGCCCAGGTGTAGGGGTGGCGGGGGTCGTAGAAGACCTCCTCACAGGTGCCGATCTCCACGATATCCCCGGCGTACATCACGGCGATGCGGTCGGCCACGTTGGCCACCACCCCCAGGTCGTGGGTGATGTAGATGGTGGTGAGGCCGTACTGCTTCTGAAGGGCTTTGATGAGCTCCAGGATCTGGGCCTGGATGGTCACATCCAGAGCGGTGGTGGGCTCGTCACAGATGAGAATCTTGGGCCGGCAGGCGATGGCGATGGCGATGACCACCCGCTGGCGCATGCCGCCGGAAAATTCATGGGGATACTGCTTGTAACGGCGCTCCGGATCGTCGATGCCCACATGGGTCAGGGTCTCCAGCACCACCTTCCGGGCCGCCTCGCCCTTGAGGCCCTGGTGGAGGACCACCGCCTCCTCGATCTGCTTGCCGATGGTCTTGAGGGGGTTGAGGGAGGTCATGGGGTCCTGGAGGACCATAGCGATCTCTTTGCCCCGGATGGCCTGCCACTCCTTTTCGGAGCGCAGCTTGGCCAGATCCATGCCATTCTGATAATGAATCGTGCCGCTTTCAATGGTGCCGTTCTGATCGGTGAGACCCATAAAGGTCTTGGTAAAGACGCTCTTACCTGAGCCGGACTCGCCCACAATGGCCAGGGACTCCCCCTGATAGAGGTCCAGGGAGACGTCGCGGATGGCGTGCAGGGTGCGGCCCCGGAGGGTGAATTTCACATTCAGATCCCGGACCGACAAAATGACGTCATGTTCTTTTTGTTCCATCTGCACACCTCCTCAGCTGACGTGATTTTTCGGGTCCGCCGCGTCGGCAAAGGCGTTGCCGATGACATAGAAGCAGACGGTGACGAAGGACAGGGCCACACAGGGGATGATGAGCTGATAGCTCAGGGAGGGCGTGGTCATCAGGGCCTTACCGGCGATGATGAGGGTGCCCAGGGAGGGGGTATAGACGGGCAGGCCCAGGCCGATGTAGGTGAGAAAGACCTCGTCGGTGATGGCGGTGGGCACTGCCAGGGCGGCCCGGAGCATGATGATGGACACCAGATAGGGCAACAGGTTGCGGTAGACGATACGGGGCGTGCTGCTGCCCAGGCAGCGGGAGGCCAGGTTATAGTCCCGGTCCCGGATGATGACCACCTGGTTACGGACATACCGCGCCATCTTCAGCCACCCCACCAGACACATGGACAGGATGATGGTGCTCATGGAGGGCCGCAGGATGTAGGAGATGAGGATGAGGATGATGGTCCGGGGCACATTGTCCACGATGTTGTAGGCAGAGGTGAGGAACTGATCCAGCCGGCGCACATAGCCCCACAGCACCCCGACGGTGATGCCGATGATACACTCGGAGAGGGCCACCACGAAGCCGATGAAGAGGCTGGTCCGGGTGGCGTACCAGGTCCGGGACCACAGGTCCTGGCCCAGGTTGTTGGTGCCCAAGATGAAGCCCTCTACCTCGCCGGGCTGCTTATTGGAGAGGGGCATGCCCGTCTCCTCGTTGTAGAAGATCTCGGTGGGGTCCTTCTGGTCGGGGAGGAAGGGCTGGATGAAGGTAAAGAGGAGCATGAGCCCCAGCAGGATGATGAGCAGGCGGGCAACCTTGTTGCGCCAGAAAATGCGCAGGGTGGAGCGCCAGTAAGAGTAGTTGGAGTAGCCTGTCCGCTCGGCGGCAGCGGCGTCATAGTCGGCCAGAGTAAAGAGCTGGGGGTCCAGGGCGTCGATCTCGGCCTGGGTGAGGCCTTTGGCCTTCTTCGCCAGGTCCTCCTCCAGAGAGGTGGCCAGCTTGTCCAGCTTGCGTTTTCCGATCTGCGGCATTTAGCGTCCCCCCCTTTCCTGACCCAGCTTGATGCGCGGGTCGGCCAATGTCATAAAGAAATCGCCCAGCAGCAGCCCCAGAATGCCCACGCTGGCAAAGATGAGCACCAGGGCCTGGACCATGGCGTTGTCCTGTCGCTTGATGACGTCCACCAACAGTCCGCCCATACCAGGCACCGAGAACAGGGACTCCACGTAAATGGAGCCGATGATGGTGTTGAGGAAGGAGGTGGGCAGCAGCTGGATGATGGGCACAAAGGCGTTGCGCAGGACGTGGTGGTACATGATGTCCCGGCGGGAGACGCCCTTGGCCATGGCCAGCTTCACATAGTCGGAGTTGAGCTGGTCCACCATATACCGGCGCATCCACATGGCGTACTCGGCAATGTTGGCCAGGGAGAGGCACAGGATGGGCAGAATCCAGCTGGTGGGGTCAGAGCGGCTGTATAGCATGGGCAGAGCCAGAGAACGGGAGCCCACCATCTGGATGACCAGATAGTAGACCACCACGGGCACAGCATTGAGCAGCACGATGAAGCCGGTGCCCAGCTTGTCGGGCAGACGGCCCTTGTAGCGGCTCATGACCACACCAAGTGGAATGCCCACCACCAGGGAGAGGACCATGGCCATGCAGCCCAGGGTGAGGGAGACGGGAATCTTCCGGGCCAGGATCTCAGTGACGGGCACGTTGGGCTGGTAGATCCAGGAGGTGCCCAGGTCGCCGTGGAACAGGTCCCGATAGAACCGGAACAGCTGCACCGGCAGAGGATCGGTGAGTCCCAGGTTCTCCAGGCCGTTCTGAATCATCTCCGGGGTCATCTTGTCGAAGTTGGGGAAGTAGCCCTCAATGGGCATGAGGCGCATAAGGGAGAAGATGACAGCCGTGATGATGAAAAGTGCCACCACAGCGAAGGCCAGGCGTTTTAATATGTATTTCAGCATGGGGGCGCTCCTTTCGGGATACAGATTGTATGTTGAGACGAGAGCGCTGAAAACGCTCTCGTCTCAACATACAAAGCCCGGACGGCGGGGACGTGTCCGGAGAATACGGACACGTCCCTCTTGCCCGGCGCGAGGGATCAGCTCTCAGCGGCAGCGGCCTCCAGGGCAGCCTGGCGGTCGGCCTCCCACTGCTCATACTGGGCGTAGTACTCGTCCATGCTGATGGGGGTATCCAGCAGGTGGGCACCCTCATAGCGATAGCTGGACACGCCGAAGGGGGAGAAGGGCCGGTCGAAGACGGACAGGTCGGAGACCACGTAGCCGTTGTCGGCCTGGCGGTGGAAGGGGATGACGATAGCGTGGTTGATGAGGAAGGCCTCGGCGTTGGCAAAGGCGGTGTAGCGCTTCTCAATGTCCAGCTTCTCGTTCTTGCCCTCCTGGACCATCTTGATGTAGACGGTCTCGGGGGTGCCGATGAACTTCTCATCGTCGAAGACGCCGGCGGCCATATCCTCCGCGGTATAGGTGTAGCCGGTCAGCAGGTCAGACTGAGTGGTGAGCTCAGGCCAGCTGTAGGTGTAGCCCAGGCTCCAGGGGTCGGAGTAGGTCTCCGGATCGGCGTAGTCGGGGCCCCAGTTGCACAGCATGAGGGAGTACTCGCCGCTCTTACGGACCTCAGCCAGGAAGTTGGTGGAGGGGCCGGCCTCCACGGTGATGTCGATGTAGTCGGTGCCCAGCAGGCTCTCCAGCTGCTGCTCAATGATCTGGCAGCTCTCGCCCCAGTAGGGGGTGGCGGGGTTGTAGGGCATGAGGATCTTGATGGGGAAGGTGGCGCCGGCGGCGGTGAGCTCCTCCACGGCCTGCTCCTTATACTGCAGGGCCAGCTCCTCGTTGAAGGGATCGGTGTTGGAGATGGCGGCCAGATCGCCCATCTGGGTGTAATCCACGCCGTTGTAGTCCACGAAGCCCTCGGGGGTGATGGTGCGGATCAGGTTGGCCTCGGTGTTGTAGGGCTCGTAGGGATACTCGGCCTTCTGACGGTCAATGCCGTAGGCGATGGAGAGGCGGAAGGCCTCGTTGTTGACGGCGATCTTCCAGTTGTCGGGCTCAAAGGACTCGTCCATCTTGGGATCGAAGTTGAAGAGCCACCAATAGGTGTAATAGGAGGTACGGGTGGGCCGGACCATATCCTTGGTGGTGTCGTCCTCCAGCCAGGCCTCCAGCAGCTCGGCGGGGATCTTGGCCTGGTCCACGGAGCCCTGCTTATACATGTCGGGGGCCAGCTTGTTGGCCTCGCTGTTGTAGGTGCGCTCGATGCGCTCGATGTAGACGTTGTCGGCGTTCCAGTAATTGGGGTTCTTCACCCACAGCTGGCTCTCCTGGGGGTTGAACTCCTGGCAGATATAGGCGCCGTTGTAGAGCAGGGTGTCAGCGCTGGTACCAAAGCGGTCCCCGACCTCGGCCAGGAAGTCGGCGTTCACGGGCATAAAGCACACATAGCTGAGCATGGACAGGAAATAGGGGGTGGGGGCATTGAGGGTGTACTCCACCGTCATGTCATCCACTGCGCGGACACCGATCTCATTGGGATCGGTGACGGCGCCGGAGTAGTACTCCTGGGCGTTCTTCACCACGCTGGAAACAATGTCGAAGGTCTTGGAGTCGTTGGCGGGGTCACAGACGTACTGGAGGCCGGTGACAAAGTCCTGGGCAGTGAGGTCGGCGTATTCGGAGCCATCACTGCGGTACCACTTCACCCCTTCCCGGAGGGTGAAGGTCCAGGTGAGGCCGTCCTCACTGGTGGTCCAGTCGGTGGCCAGACCTCCATGGGCCACGCCGAATTCGTCGTACTGGATCAGGGTGTCCACGAAGTTGGCGCACAGCTCAAATTCGGTGGCCTGAGAGGTCACCAGATAGTTGAGCGTGGTAGCCTCAGAGGCGTACAGCTCGCGGAAGGTGGTGGAGGCCTGGCTGTCTCCGCCTTCATCGCCGCCGCCGCAGGCGGCCAGACTCAGGGTCATGGCGCCGGCCAGCAGGAGGGCCGTCCATCGGGTGGTTCTTTTCATGCTTTCTCCTTCTTTCCTTTTCATTTTGGGGCGGTCCGTCCGCCCGCCGGGTCCATCAAAAGCCGCCATGCGGCGCTGATGCGGAAAAATAGAGCCTCTCTTTGGCTCAATGCCAGTCCTCACAGGGGACATTGGTCACGCCGATGCCGGGGTCGTCGCTCATGCGAATGACGGCCTCGTCAAAGACCGGCCCGCCGGTGAATGGGTCCTCGGCACACAGGGAGGGACCGTCCAGGTCACAGCGGGTGATGACGCTCCGGCCCGCCGCCAGATGGGCGGCGGCGGCCACCGACAGCCGGGACTCCAGCATACAGCCGATCATGCACTCCACGCCGTAGATCTCGGCCACGTCACAGATCTTTAGGGCCTGCCAGATGCCGCCGGTTTTCATGAGCTTAATGTTGATGAGGTCGGCCGCCCCCCGGCGGATGATCTCCACCGCGTCGGCGGGGGAAAAGACCGACTCGTCGGCCAGGATGGGGGTCTGCACCCGGCTGGTCACATAGACCATGCCCTCCAGATCGTGGGCGGGCACGGGCTGCTCCACCAAGTCAATGTCCAATCCCTTGTCCTCCATGGCCGAGATGATGGCCACCGCCTCCTTGGCCCGCCAGCCCTGGTTGGCGTCCACCCGGAGCTTCACGTCGGGACCCACCGCGCCGCGGATGGCCGCCATGCGCTCCACATCCGCCTTGGGGTCCTTGCCTACCTTGATCTTCAGGATGCGGTAGCCCCGTTCCACCGCCTCCAGGCTGTCCTTCACCATCTCCTCCACCGGGTTCACCGAGATGGTAAGGTCGGTCTCCAGCTCCCGCCGGGCGCCGCCCAGGGCCCGCCACACCGGGATGCCGTACCGCTTGCCCCAGAGGTCGTAGAGCGCCATGTCCACCGCCGCCTTGGCGGTGGTGTTCTTCACCATGCAGGCCTGGAGTTTTTTCATCACCCCGTCCAGGTCCTCCACCTCCATGCCCACCAGAGCGGGACGGATGAAGTCCCGGACGGCGCACTCTACGGAGCCCATGGTGTCGCCGGTGATGACGGCGGTGGGGGGCGCCTCGCCGTAGCCCACCTGTCCGTCGTCGGCCACCACCATCACCACCACATCCTCCAGATGGGTGACGGTACGCAGGGCCGTCTTAAAGGGGTGGCGCAGCGGCAGGGAAATGCGCCCGGTCCGTATATCCTGAATCACCATGGGTCATACCCCCTGAAATGAAATTTCAAAATTTCCAAGTTTCATGATTTGAAAATTTATTTCACTCTGAGACTTCACTTAGGTGAATTGTACCATCTCTTTCCCTGCTTGTAAAGAGACAAACTGACCGCGAGCGACCTCTCACCCCCTCTCCAACTCCTGGCACATGCAATTTTTACTTGTCAAAGCTGCATTGTTGGGGGGCCACCCCCAAAAAAGAATTTTCTTCCAAGTTATATAAAAGTCCTTTTTTTAGGACTTTTATTCTGGTAAGATAGAAAAACAGAGAGGAGGCGATGTCCGATGGCCAGAGGTGCGGGACAAAAGCAGAAGCTCCTGGTGCTCCAGCGGATGTTGCTGGAACACACGGATGAAGAGCATCCCATGACCACCCAGGCGCTGATTGACGGTCTGGCGGCCCAGGGGATCCCGGCGGAGCGCAAGAGCATCTACGACGACATGGAGGTGCTGCGGCAGACCGGTCTGGACGTTCAGAGCCGCAAGGGAAAGGACCCGGGCTGGTTCGTGGGAGGCAGGGCCTTCCAGCTTCCGGAGCTCAAACTGCTGGTGGACGCGGTGCAGTCCTGCAAATTTATTACAAAACGGAAGAGTGACGACCTCATCCGCAAGCTGGAGGGCCTCACCAGCGTCCACCAGGCCCGGCAGCTCCAGCGGCAGGTCTACGTGGACCGTCGGGTCAAGACCATGAACGAGAGCGTCTACTACTCCATCGACAAGCTCCACACCGCCCTGGCCGCCGGAAAGGCGGTGACCTTCCGCTACTTCGATTACGACGTAAAGAAGGAGAAGGTCTTTCGCCGGGGCGGCCGGCGGTACACCGTCTTTCCCCACGGTCTCATCTGGAACAGCGAAAATTACTACCTGGTGGGCTGGGACGGCGCCAAGAAAGAGGTCCGCCACTACCGTGTGGACAAGATGGCGGAGCTGGCCGTCACCTGCCTGAAGCTGGAGGAGGGGGAGGACCTGGACCGGTCCAGCTTCGACATGGCGGCCTATGCCGCCAAGCACTTCGGCATGTTCAGCGGCCGGGAGGGCAAGGTCCGCCTGCGCTGCGCCAACAGCATGGTGGGGGTCATGCTGGACCGATTCGGCCAGGAGGTCATTCTAGTCCCTGACGGCCCCGACCACTTCACCCTGACGGTGGACGCGGTGGTCTCCCCCCAGTTTTACGGCTGGCTCTTCGGCCTGGGGGAGGGGGTGGCCCTCACCGGCCCCGACTGGGCGGTGGAGGACTACCGGCAGCAGCTCCGGGCCGCCCTGGGGCAGGACCAATGAACAAAGAAGCCTGTCGAAAAAGCCAAAACGGCTTTTTCGACAAGCTGAAGGGCAGGGCTCCCTATGGGAGACCTGCCCTTTTTCCTGTTTACTGTGCCGCCTTTAGCTCCTCCGGCCAGTACCACTGGCGACTGCCATCGGGAAAGAGGACCCGGAAGAGTCCGCTCTCCCCCCGCTCGATGACCTTTCCCTCCGGGGACACCACCGGACGGCACCCCACAAAGGTCCTGCCACGGACCACCACCCGGCTCAAAAGCCCAATGGCGGCCGTTTCCACAGCTGCTGTGTGCATGTTCGCTTCTCCTTTCCGCATAGGGCATTCTTCCACAGCCTATGTGCAAAAGCCTGCGCACATGCGGAAAACCGGGGGGGGGGGGGGGGCGGGGGGGGGGGGGGGG
>NZ_JBQHTM010000023.1:0-51939 GCF_052065695.1 Intestinimonas sp. HCP28S3_D6 | reverse complement strand
GTAAATGTTTCCTGTTTCTTCATCCCCATACACCACCATTGCGTTGATAGTGTTATTATCCCACATCCGGAGCCTTTATGGTAGTGCGGATTAAATCAGAGATTCCCTAGATAATGTACTTATGTGCCAGTGTTTTATCCGCAATCAAGCAGATTTTTCAGGGATGAATGCTGCCTATGCAAAATATTTTGGTGGTAATCTCAACCTTGCCCCTGCTCGATATACAGTAATTGCCCCTCCAACTGATGAAAAATATTTGGTCGAAATTGCTATGATTGTAGGGCTATAAATAAGACCTAATCCAGTACACCTAGACTTATATACTGTTGTAGTTCAATAAGAGCTACCAACTGTTGTATACACGGTACCAGAGGGTACCATCCGTTTCCGGTGGCCGAAAGTAAAAAAGAAAGACATCTGCCGAAAGCAGATGTCTTTCTTTTTTGGGACATCACAACAGTATAGATGCCGCAGCCTCCAGGTTTGCACCCAAAACCAAATCAAAGCCCAGCGAAGCAGGTCCAATTCGGAAAGGAGGAGCAGCGACATGAGCGCGCTCTGACTCTTGAAAAAAAGTCGGAGCAAGCGATATAACGCTTGCTCCGACATGGTACGCCTGAAGGGACTCGAACCCCCAGCCTTCAGAACCGGAATCTGACGCTCTATCCAATTGCGCTACAGGCGCGTACCTGTGCAGCTTTTTAAGTGCCTAATTATTATAACAACCTTTCCCTGGTTTGTAAAGGGGTATTTTTGCAAAAAACAAGGCGAGCGTCTTTTTCCGGGGTGGTCAGTACGGGATGGTGCTCCAGGTGTTGACGCCGGAGAGATCCAGAAACAGGGGGTGATCCGGAGGTAAAAAGGTGAAAAGGATCATGGCCGCGGCCAGGGCCAGCACGGCCAGAACCGACAGGGTCCCCAAAAGAGGGTGCTCCGAGGCGCCGTCCAGGACCTCCGGCAACAGGAAGCCGGCCGCCATGAGCACCACGTAGAGTCCGATGTCCACCGCCAGGGCCTCGCCGCCCAGGGTCATGTGATAGAGCCAGCCGATGCCCAGCATAGCCGCCGAGAGCACCGGCACCGTCAGCAGCCAGGGGGTGCGGCACCCGGGCGGGCCGTTCCGAGTGAGCAGGAGCATGGCGGCCAGATAGGGCCAGACCAGGATCTTCAGGTGCTCCCACAGGCTCTCGTTTACCGGCGCTAGCAGCGCCGTCACCGGATTGGGCAGCAACGTATACAAAAAATGCAGACAGGCGCCCACCAGCGTGGTCACCACAAAGGCGGCCAGCAGCCCCCTCGACAGCTTGGGCATATGCCATCTCTCCCTCCCGCAGCCGCCCGGAGTGGGACGGCCTTCTGAGATATGGTATGCGCCCAAAGCCCTTTTATGAACCCGTCCGCCTTTTTTCTGAAAAACCGGTAAAAACCGCCGTGGCCGCCGACGCCGTCCCCCGCCATTCGGTGCTTTCCACCTCTTTCCATGCCAAAGGTGTGTTTCATTGCCAGCGCTGGGGCGGCGTTTTTCCTGCCCGAGGCGGCCATATTAACTCTGACGGCGGTTTTTTGATCGCCGTCGGCGTTATTTTTTGCAAAAGGGGTGGTTTTATGAGAGAAGAAGAACAGGGGCGGCCATGGACCGGCGCCCTCCTGCTGCGGGGCCTGGTTTTGGTGGCGGCCATGGCCATGGTGCTGCTGGGCCTGGGCGTCCGGCCCGCCGCCGCGGAGGCCCTGCCCGCCATGGCCGCTGCGGAGGGCACCCACATGGTGGTCCCCATGGGCCGGGCGGTGGGCATCAAGCTCTTTTCCGACGGCGTGCTGGTGGTGGGTCTCTCCGACGTAACCGGCCAGACAGGGGAGTGCTCCCCGGCCCGCTCCTGCGGGCTCCGCCAAGGCGACATCATCACCCACATCAACAACACCCAGGTGGACACCATTGAGGAGGTCCGGGCAGTGCTCCAGAAGCTGGAGGGAGATCAGATGAGCATCCGGGCCATCCGGGATGAGGAGCAAGTGCAGTTCACCGCCCAGGCCACCGCCTGCACCGACGGCACCTACCGACTGGGGGCGTGGATTCGGGACTCCATGGCCGGCATTGGCACCATGACCTTCTATGAGCCCTCCACCGGTCTTTTCGGCGCCCTGGGCCACGGCATCAACGACGTGGATACCGCCCTCCTCATGCCCCTGGAGTCGGGGGCCATCCTGTCCGCTTCGGTCTCCGACGTAAAAAAGGGAGCCGCCGGCGACCCCGGTGAGCTCCACGGCACCTTCCAGACCGACCGCGATCTGGGTGAGCTGTGGGCCAACACCCCCGGCGGCATCTTTGGCACCCTGGAGGACACCTCCCTGGTCCCAGCCGGTGAGGCCATCCCCACCGCCCTCCGAAGCCAGGTGAAGGTAGGCCCCGCCACCATCCTCTCCAACATCGCCGGGGAGGAGGTCAAATCCTATGACGTGGAGATTGTCCGGGTCTTCCCCGAGGGCAGCCACGACACCCGGGACCTGATGGTGAAGGTCACCGACCCAGAGCTGCTTGAGGCCACCGGCGGCATCGTACAGGGCATGAGCGGCAGTCCCATCCTCCAGGACGGGCGGCTGGTGGGCGCCGTCACCCACGTACTGGTCAACGACCCCACCCAGGGGTACGGCATTCTGGCCGAAACTATGCTGAGCGCGGCCTCCTGATACAAAGTCTTTCCCAACAGGGCGGGCACAGGCCCGCCCTCTCTTTTTCTGGAAGCCTTTTATTTATCTGGATTGCCAGGCTCGACCTCGCTGAGCGTAGTTGGTAAAGCGGCGGTTTTTCTGTACAAAACCGCCGTTTTGCGTTATAAATAATAAAGTAGAGAGGACGCCTACCGGACCGGGCCTCTGGGCGTGCTCCCCGGCGTTTTCCCCTTGACAGCTTCGCCCCAACAAAACCGGTCGAAATTTGTTTGGAATATTCTGGTAAAAAAGGGTTGCGTCCGCTGTCAATTTGTGGTAAATTATGGTTACGGAACAAAGGCAGGGGCCGCCGTGCCTCTGTGGAAGGGGAATTTGGACATGGACAGCAAAAAGCGCATTCTTTTGGCCGACGCGGACGACGTTTTCCGGGACCTGCTGCGGGAGACCCTGCTGAACGAGCCTGATTTTGAGATCGTAGGGGAGACCGGTGACGGGGAGGAGGCGGTGGAGCTGTGCCGCCGTCTGTCCCCTGACCTTTTGATCATGGATCTGATGCTGACCCAAATGGACGGTCTGGACGTACTGGATACCCTGAATGGGCCTGAGAAGCCGCCGGTGCTGGTGCTCTCGGCCCTGGTCCGGGGGAGCACGGCAGAGGCGGCCCTGGCCAAGGGGGCCAGCTATTGCCAGATGAAGCCCTGCAAGCTCTCCTCGGTGGTGGACCGGGTGCGGCTGCTCTCCGGCGCCGCAAAAACCGAGGAGGACCCTGCAGAGCGCTCCGCCCGCATCCGCCAGAACCTGGAGAGCTCGGTCACCGCCATCATCCACGAGATCGGCGTGCCCGCCCACATCAAGGGCTACCAATACCTGCGCTACGCCATTATCATGACGGTGGAGAACATGGAGGTCATCAACGCCGTGACCAAGATCCTGT
Organism: Intestinimonas sp. HCP28S3_D6; assembly: GCF_052065695.1. Taxonomy (NCBI): domain Bacteria; kingdom Bacillati; phylum Bacillota; class Clostridia; order Eubacteriales; genus Intestinimonas; species Intestinimonas sp. HCP28S3_D6. The sequence goes on along the minus strand of NZ_JBQHTM010000023.1, from coordinate 48,338 downwards.
ACCCGGAGGTGGCCAAGCACTTTAACACCACCGCCTCCCGGGTGGAGCGTGCCATCCGCCACGCCATTGAGGTGGCCTGGGACCGGGGCGATCTGGAGACGTTGCAGAAATACTTCGGATATACGGTCAGCAACGCCAAAGGCAAGCCCACCAACTCGGAGTTCATCGCCATGATCGCCGACCGGCTCCAGCTTCAGCGCCGGGAAAATTAAATTTTTATCCATATAATCCCACAGAGGGCGGGGGCGCGGCATGTGGCCGCACTCCCGCCCTCTGTTCTGTTCCGGCCCGGGTCTGAGCTAGATCTCCTCCAGAAACTTGCTCACCGGTACCTCCAACACATCCAAAACGCTAAACAGGGTGTCCAGAGCGATGCCTTTCACAATGGCGCCGTTGTTGGCCTCCACCTGGCTGATAAAGGACCAGCTCTTTCCGATCCGCTCGGCGAGCCGCTGCTGTGTGCAGCCCCAGATTTCGGTAACGCTCTCTGTATTCCTCGTGCAATATGTCCACCCCAATTATTATCCTACCGTAAACTGATGTGGATTGTTACTGACTCTCAGCAACTTATTATTTACTGACAGCCAAGAATATGTTATTATGAGCGCGAGAAAAAATTTTGTCGAAATTGGAGACAGCTATGCTCACATTATTGGAAAACCTTCAAGAGCGCCTGGGCTGCCTGTATCTATCCGACCTGCATACAGACAACTTCCGGCGGCAGGCGCTCCAGGAGGCCCTGGACTTTCCGCCAGACGCATATTCCCTTGAGCAGTGGCAGGAGGCGGTCCGCTACCTGTTGGGCAGCCCCCCCCCTTCCGCATCGGTCCAGGAGCTCCGTGAGATGCTGGCGCAGTATACCACAGAACTGTGACGGCGCTCCTCCGTATGAGTCAAATGGAATCAATATACAGCATGAAAGGGCCCGCCGCATATGCGGCGGCCCCTTTCATGCTCGGCACAATATATGGAGGTTGGGAAGTGCAGCTCAGGTGCGGCTCAATGCCGGCCCTCGTTGTGGAACATCTCCCCGACAGCGCGCCAGGGGCTCCCCTTCCAATAGTTCTTCCGCGCACCCAGGGAGTACAGATCCTTCTGCAGCAGCTTTTCCTCGCGGGCTTCGACCATACGCATCATGTTTTTCATTGTTCTCTACTCCTTTCCGGGCAACTATCTCTTGCCTTCCTTGTGACCTTATTATACAATGACATTAGACATTACGCAAACGACTCTTTGTCATGTCTCACATTCCAAAGCAGAATGGATGGTGCCGATGGAAACGGGAAAGTATCAGGCCCTGCTGCGGACAGCGGAGCTGGGCAGCATCACCCGCGCGGCAGAGGATCTGGGCTACACCCAGAGTGCGGTGAGCCGGATCATCTCCGACCTGGAGCAGGAATGGGGGGTAGCTCTGCTCATTCGTGGGCGGTCGGGAGTTACCCTCACCGCCGCCGGGGAGGCCCTGCTGCCCGGCCTGCGTGCGGTGTGCAACGCGGAGCGGGAGCTTCAGGAGGAGATCGCCGAGCTCCACGGCCTCACCCGGGGCACTATCCGGGTGGGCACCTTTAACAGCATCTCGGTCCACTGGCTGCCCCGGCTCATGAAGACCTTTTTGGAAAAATACCCCGCCATCCGCTTTGAGATCCTCACCCACATCGAGTATCGGGAGATCGAGGACTGGGTGGCCTCGGGCCATGTGGACTGCGGCTTCATCTCCCTGCCCTGCGCCCTGGAGCTGGACACCGTCTTTCTCCGCCGGGACCGGCACATGGCGGTACTCCCCGCCGACCACCCCCTGGCCGGGGCGGAGAGCTACCCCCTGGACCGTTTTGCCCAGGACCCCTACATCAAGCTGGAGGACGACCGGGACCGGGAGGTCATCCAGATCTTTGAGCACTGCGGCGTGAAGCCCAACCTCCAATACCTGGTCAACGACGACTACGCCGCCATCTCCATGGTGGAAAGTGGCCTGGGGGTGAGTGTGCTCACCGAGCTGGTCCTCCGGCGCACCCCCTACCACGTGGTGGTAAAGCCTCTGGACCCGCCCCAATTCCGGGACATCGGCCTGGCCGTCCGGGACCGACAGGCCGCCTCTCCCGCCACCGCCCGCTTCCTCTCCCACGTGGTGGAGGCCCTGGCCGCAGGAGAGATTTGACAGGGAGGCGGACCTGTTATATCATAGTAGGCACTGTGCAAAGGAGATGTTTTCATGACCATCGATTACAAGACCAAGGGCACCTGCTCCAGCCGCATGCTCATCGACGTGGAGGACGGCGTGGTGAAGTCTCTCCAGGTGACCGGCGGCTGCAACGGCAACCTTCAGGGCCTCTCCAATCTGGTGGCCGGCATGAAGGTGGAGGACGTGATTTCCCGGCTGGAGGGTATCCACTGCGGCTTTAAGCCCACCTCTTGCCCCGACCAGCTGGCCCAGGCCCTCAAGCAGAGCCTGTAAGACCCGCCCCCAAGACCGCCGGAAGGCGGTCTTGGAGCCTGTTGGCTTTGCCACCAGGCTCTCGCACAAAGTCGGAAGCATTTCTGCTTTTTTGACAAACGGAAGCCCCTCCGGCATTGGCCGGAGGGGCTGCTTTTCTTTTTCTTTTATCTTCTTCTGCGGCGGCCGCTGTAACGGCTGCCGTGGTAGGCCCGGCGGTGGCTGCCGCCGTAGCGGCGGCGGCGTCCGAAGAGGAGCCAGCGCAGCAGCAGCACCACAATGAGCACCGCCACCACGATGAGCACCACCCGCACCCAGAGCTGGCTGAAGAAGGTCTCGATCTGGTCCAGGCGATAGAGGAGCTCGGAGCGGGACACATCGTCCACCGCCACCAGGTCCAGCTGGCCGTACACCGTATCCCCGTTGGAGACGGTGACGTGGCCCACCACCTGACCCTTGGACACCGGGGCGTCCAGGCTCTCGCTGTCATAGACGGGGGTGAGCTGGAAGTCGGCGGGGTTCAGGTCGTTGGGCAGGATGGCCTCCAGCTCGCCGGTGGCCTGGACGCCAATGCGGTCGGTCTCCCGGGAGAGGTTCACCGGAATGGTGCCGGCAAAGTAGGTGGAATCCAGCAGTGTCTTGGTGGAGAAGCTATTGAAGCCCCAGTCCAGCAGCCGGCTGGACTCGGAGAACTGGAGCCGGTTGGTGGAGCCGTCCTCATTCTTGGGGTTCTCCGCCCCCAGCACCACGGCCACCAGGTTCACCCCGTCCTTGGTGGCGGAGGAGGCCAGGCAGTAGCCCGCCTCGGGGGTGGAGCCGGTCTTGATGCCGGTGGCGTACTGGTAGTAGTAGCCCGTGATCCGCCAGGTGGACACCAGAGCGTTGGTCTCGTGGAGCTCCCGGGCCTCGTGCAGGTTGGTGGCCGGGACGGTATAGCTCTTGGAGGTGACGATGGTGCGGAAGGTCTCGTGCTTCATGGCCTCCATGCACATGAGGGAGATGTCGTAGGCGGTGGTGTAGTGGTCCGGGTTGTGGTAGCCGTGGGTGTTGGCGAAGTGGGTGTCCTCCATGCCCAACTCCTGGGCCCGCTGGTTCATCAGGTCCACAAAGTCGTCCACGCTGCCGCTCACCACCTGGGCCAGCACGTTGCAGGCCTCATTGGCCGAGGCGATGAGGGCGCAGTAGAGCACGTCCCGGAGGGTGAGCTGCTCTCCCGGCTTGATGTCCTGGGTGGAGCTTCCGTCTCCCACCTCCCGGTTCACCTCGTCCCCTACGGTGATGACCTGGTCCAGGGAGAGCTCCCCCCGGTCGATGGCCTCGATGGCCAGCAGGGTGGTCATCACCTTGGTGATGCTGGCGGGGTAGCGCTGCTCGTGGGCGTTCTGCTCATAGAGCACGGTGCCGGTGTCGGCGTTCACCAGAATGGCGGCGGCGGCCTCGATGTGCATGTCATTGAGGAGCTGGCTCTCCACCGGCGTTTTCTCCTCTACCACCGGCCCAGGCGGCGTGGTCTCCGGCGTCTCGGTGGCCGCCGGGGTCTCGGTCTCCGGCGCCGGGGAGGAGGCCAGGGCCCAGGGGGTGGTCAGGGAGAGGCTCAGGCTCAGAGCCAGAAGGAGGGAGAGCAGGCTGCGTCGATATTTTTTCATGGGAAACTCCTAGCAAATATGTTATAATCGTTTTTGTGACCCACTGTGCCACAACGTCTTTGGCACATATTATATCAGACCCGACCGTCGGGTGCAATCGGTTGGAGGTGGGTAGACATAAAAATTTCCACACTGGAAAAAGTTCTGCTGGCCGTCACCGCCGCCTTCCTGCTCCTGGCGGCGGGCTATTTCCTGGGCGCCCGCAGTAGCACAGAGCCCTACCGGGTGGAGGCCCTGCCCCCGGCGGCGGAGACCGGGGCCCCGGCGCAGCCCCCGGAGACAGCGGCCCCTGCTGTCACCGAAACGGCCTCCCCGGAGACGGAGGCGTCCGCCACCGCCGGAACGGAGGCCCCGGAGACGCCGACCGTGCCGGACAAGATAAACATCAACACCGCCTCCGCCGAGGAGCTGGAGACCCTGCCCGGCATTGGGGAGCAGCGGGCTGCCGACATCGTCGCCGATCGGGCGGCCAACGGCCCCTTCCGCATTCCGGAGGACCTGACCCGGGTACCCGGCATCGGCGAGGGCATTCTGGAGGGGCTCATCGATTACATCACGGTGGAGTGAGGCTCCGCCCGTCAATAGGAGGACAATATGGCAAAGATCCTGGTGGTAGACGACGAAAAGGTACTGGTAAAGGGCATCAAATTCAACCTGGAGAACGAGGGCTACCAGGTGGAGGTGGGCTATGACGGGGAACAGGCGGTGGAGCTGGCCCGGAACGGCGGCTTTGACCTCATCATCCTGGACCTGATGATGCCCAAGATCGACGGGCTCCAGGCCTGCATGCGCATCCGGGAGTTCTCCAACGTGCCCGTCATCATGCTCACCGCCCGCAGCGAGGACACCGACAAGATCATCGGCTTCGAGTGCGGCGCCGATGATTATGTGACCAAGCCCTTCAACATCCTGGAGCTCAAGGCCCGCATCCGGGCCATGCTCCGCCGCTCCGGCACCTCCAGCCAGAAGGAGAAGGCCTCCCGGCTCTCTCAGGGCCACATTGTCCTGGACACCGACGAGCGCTCCGCCTTCCGGGACGGCACCCCCGTGGACCTCACCGCCAAGGAGTTTGACCTCATGGAGCTCCTCATGCGCAACCCCGGCCGGGTGTACAGCCGTGAAAACCTCCTTAACATCGTGTGGGGCTACGAGTACGCCGGGGAGTACCGCACCGTGGACGTCCACATCCGCCGGCTCCGGGAAAAGCTGGAGCTGGACCCGGCCAACCCGGAGTATATCCTCACCAAGTGGGGCGTGGGCTACTACCTGAAGAACGGCTGAAGCCAAGGAGGTGGATACCATGGCCCATACCCCCGGGGCGGACAAGATCCCCTTCCGCCGCTCCATCCAGCTCAAGTTCGCCCTCACCTACATCATTATCATTGCGGCGGTGCTCATATTGCTCAACACCTACCCGGTGCTGGTCTCCCAGGACCTGGTCTTCCGCTCCAAGACCAGCCTCTTGCAGTCCCAGGCCTCGGTCATCGCCGACACCATCGCCCGCACCGAATCCCTCACCAGCGAGGCCGTCCGGGACTACGTGGAGCCCCTGGGCTACACCGGCCAGTTCCGGGTGCTGGTCACCGACGAGTTCGGCCTCATCCTCTACGACAGCGACGAGCTCCGCTTCACCGAGGGGCGCTACGCCATGCTCAGCGAGGTGGTCACCGCCCTCAAGGGCTACGACGTGGCCACCTGCTCCTACCAGGACGGCGCCTTCCACAGCCGGGCCGCCGTCCCCGTCATCTACCGGGACATGACCATCGGCTGCGTCTACCTCTATGAGCGGGACGCCGACCAGGGCGGCCTGCTCACCGACATCCAGAACAACCTGCGCTCCATCTCCCTGGTCATCTGCGTGGTGGTGCTCATCATGAGCGTGGTCTTCTCCAAGGCCCTCACCCGGCGCATCGGCGACCTGCTGCGGGCCATCCGCATCGTCCGGGAGGGCGAGTACAGCCACCGGGTGAGCATCCGGGGGGGAGACGAGCTCAGCCAGCTGGCCGGGGAGTTCAACCAGCTCACCGACCGGCTCCAGACCACCGAGGAGGTCCGCCGCCGCTTCGTCTCCGACGCCTCCCACGAGCTCAAAACCCCCCTGGCCTCCATCCGCCTCCTCACCGACTCCATCCTCCAGACCGACGGCATGGACCTGGACACCGTGAAGGACTTCGTCTCCGACATCGGGGAGGAGGCCGAGCGCCTCACCCGCATCTCGGAAAAGCTCCTCACCCTCACCCGCATGGACAGCGCCGTCCCCATGGAGCGGCTGCCGGTGGACGTGGCCGCCGTGGTGGAGAAGGTGGAGCACATGCTCCTCCCCCTGGCCCAGGAGCGGGACATCACCGTGGAGACCGACCTCCAGTCCGGCTGCGTGGTCAAAGCCACCGAGGACGACCTCTACCAGATCGCCTTCAACCTCATGGAGAACGCCGTAAAATACAACGTGAGCGGCGGCCGGGTCATGGTGGGCCTGCGGTCCATGGGGGACCTGGTCCTCCTCACCGTGGAGGACACCGGCGTGGGCATCCCCGACGAGGACCTGCCCAAGATCTTCGACCGCTTTTACCGGGTGGACAAGGCCCGGTCCCGAGCCGCCGGCGGCACCGGTCTGGGCCTGTCCATCGTCCGGGACACCGCCCGGCAGCACGGCGGCGCCGTCACCGTCCGCCGCCGGGAGGAGGGGGGCACCTGCTTCCAGGTGGCCTTCCCCCGCTGGGACGAGGAAGGGGGCGACCTGCTGTGAGAAAACGTATCCTGAGCCTGCTCTGCGCCCTTCTCCTGCTGCTCACCGGCTGTGTCCGGGGCGGGGAGGTGGAGAGCGGCGCCTACGAGGTCTACTTCGCCGCCCCCCTGCCCGACAGCGGCACCGACAGCCCCGTCCAGGGCCCCGCCGTGCAGTGGGAGACCCGCCGCCTCCCCCAGGACGCCGACGTGCTCAGCGCTCTGGTGGAGTGCCTCCTCTCCGGCCCCGTCAGCGACGGTCTGCGCTCCCCCTTCCCCGACGGGGTCTACCAGGTCTCCGCCCCCACCCTCACCGACGGGGTGTGTGAGGTGGACCTGTCCGAGCGCTACGGCGGTCTGTCCGGGGTGGACCTGACCATCGCCGACTACTGCATCGCCCTCACCCTGTGCCAGGTGAAGGGGGTGGAGGCCGTCTCCATCCTGGTGGAGGGGGAGCCCATCTCCTACCGGGACCACCAGCTCCTCCGGGAGAGCGACGCCGTCCTCTCCAGCGCCGAGGACGAGCCGGTCTACCTCTCCGCCGACCTCTGCTTCCTCCGGGAGGAGGGGGGACTGGCGGTGGAACACCGGGAGCTGCTGGTGCCCAGCGGCTCTTCCCCGGAGTCCGTCCTCCTCCAGGCCCTCCTGGCCGGCCCCGAGACCGAGGGCCTCAGCGCCCCCCTCTCCGGCGAGGCCCGGGTCATCGACCTGTGGGTCAACGACAGCGGCATCTGCTATCTCAACTTTGACGCCGCCTTCCTCAGCGATCAGCCCGCCTCGGCCAGCCAGGCCCGGCTCACCCTCTACGCCATCGTCAACACCCTCTGTCAGCTCCCCAACGTGGACGCCGTGGCCTTCCTGGTGGAGGGGGAGTCCATCCCCGATTACGGCGGCGTGGCCGCCGACGTCCCCCTGGAGCCCAACCCCGACCTGGTGGTCTCCTGAATTTTCATTGACAAATGGCCGGGGAGCGTGTAGTCTTAATTCAATTATCCGCTCCAGAAAGGAAGAATGACCCATGTCCGACTACCGTCCCAGTACCAACTGCCTCCACGCCGGCTACGTGCCCGGCAACGGCGAGCCCCGCAACATCCCCATCATCCAGTCCACCACCTTCCGCTATGCCACCGGCGAGGCCATGGGCGCCCTCTTCGACCTGGAGGCCGCCGGCTACTTCTATACCCGGCTCCAGAACCCCACCAGCGACGCCGTGGCCGCCAAAATCTGCGCCCTGGAGGGCGGCACCGCCGCCATGCTCACCTCCTCCGGCCAGGCGGCCAACTTCTTCGCTGTCTTTAACATCGCCTCCTGCGGCGACCACGTGGTGGCCTCCTCCGCCATCTACGGCGGCACCTTCAACCTCTTCGCCGTCACCATGAAGCGCATGGGGGTGGACTTCACCTTTGTGGACCCCAACTGCTCCGACGCCGAGCTGGAGGCCGCCTTCCGGCCCAACACCAAGGCCGTCTTCGGCGAGACCATCGCCAACCCCGCCCTCACCGTGCTGGACATCGAGCGCTTCGCCAAGGCCGCCCACGCCCACGGGGTGCCCCTCATTGTGGACAACACCTTCCCCACCCCCATCAACTGCCGCCCCTTCGAGCACGGCGCCGACATCGTGACCCACTCCACCACCAAATACATGGACGGCCACGCCAACGCCGTGGGCGGTGCCATCGTGGACTCCGGCAAGTTCGACTGGACCGCCCACGCCGACAAGTTCCCCGGCCTCACCACCCCCGACGAGAGCTACCACGGCATCACCTACACCGAGAAGTTCGGCCTGGGCGGCGCCTATATCACCAAGGCCACCGCCCAGCTCATGCGGGACCTGGGGGCCAGCCCCGCCCCCATGAACGCCTATCTCCTCAACGTGGGCCTGGAGACCCTGCCCCTGCGGATGGCCAAGCACTGCGCCAACGCCCTGGAGGTGGCCCGCTACCTGGAGGGCCATGACAAGGTGGCCTGGGTCAACTACCCCGGTTTGGAGAGCAGTCCCTTCCACGCCCTGGCCCAGAAGTACATGCCCAATGGCACCTGCGGCGTGGTCTCCTTCGGCGTGAAGGGTGGCCGTGAGGCCGCCTCCAGGTTCATGGCCGGGCTGAAGCTGGCCTCGATCGCCACCCACGTGGCCGACGCCAAGACCTGCGTCCTCCACCCCGCCTCCACCACCCACCGGCAGATGAACGACGCCGAGCTGGCCGCCGCCGGGGTCTCCCCCGACCTCATCCGCCTCTCCGTGGGCATCGAGGACGCCGCCGACCTCCTGGCCGACCTGGACCAGGCCCTTGCCGCCCTGTAACCCCATCTTCTGAAAAGCAAAATGCCGCCGTCTCCCATATGGGAGACGGCGGCATTTTTTCTCGGTTCAGTTGTCGGCCAGAGCCCGGTCATAGGCGGCCTTGGTGGCCTCGTCAAAGCACACGAAGCGCACCCAGTCAAAGTCCTCCGGGTGTTCGTCCAGAAACGCCCGCACCGTCTTGACGGCGATGGGGGCGGCCAGGTTCAGGGGGAAGTGGTAGACCCCGGTGGAGATGGAGGGGAAGGCCACCGTCCGGCAGCCGTGAGCCAGGGCCAGCTCCAGGCAGGAGCGGTAGCAGCCCGCCAGCAGGGCGGGCTCCCCCTGCCCGCCTCCGTGCCAGATGGGTCCGGGAGTATGCAGAACGTATTTTGCAGGCAGATGATAACCTTTTGTGATCTTGGCCTTGCCGGTCTCGCAGCCGTGGAGTGTGCGGCACTCGGCCAGCAGCTCCGGACCGGCGGCCCGGTGGATGGCGCCATCCACGCCGCCGCCCCCCAGCAGGGAGGTGTTGGCGGCGTTGGCGATGGCGTCGGCCTCCACGGTGGTGATGTCTCCCAGGGTGACCTGGATGACAGGTTTACTCACTGTCCTCCGCCTCCTCAGGCTCCTCCGCCTGCTCCGGGTGGGCCAGGCGGGCCTCTACGGCGCCGGGATCGTCAAAGACCTGCTGGAAGGTGGTGCCGTCCATGGTCTCGAACTCCAGCAGATACCGGGCCACCAGCTCCAGAGCCTCCCGCTGATCGGTGAGGATCTGGCGGCAGCGGGCGTAGGCGTTGTCGATGAGGGACTTGACCTCCTCGTCGATGATGGCGGCCACTTCCTCGGAGTAGTTCTTGGTCTGGGCCATGCTCCGGCCAATGAATACCTCGTCGTGGCCGGAGTCAAAGACCACGTTGCCCAGGCGCTGGCTCATGCCGTACCGGGTGACCATGTTCCGGGCGATGTCGGTGGCCCGGCGGATGTCGCTGCCGGCGCCGGTGGAGATGTCCCCCAGCACCAGCTCCTCGGCCATGCGGCCGCCCAGCAGGCTGGAGAGCTGCTCGGTGAGCTCCAGCCGGGACCGGTAGCCCCGGTCCTCCTGGGGCAGGGAGATGGTCATGCCGCCGGCGCCCCCGCGGGGGACGATGGTGATCTGGTGGACCGGGTCGGCGGTCTCCAGGGCGTGGCCCACCACGGCGTGGCCGGCCTCATGGTAGGCGGTGAGCTTCCGCTCCCGCTCGATGACGGTCTTGCTCCGCTTCTCCGGGCCGGCGATGACCTTGATGACCGACTCCTGGATGTCGGAGAGGGTGATGAAGGGCTGGTTCTTCCGGGCGGCCAGGAGAGCGGCCTCGTTCATGAGGTTCTCCAGGTCGGCGCCGGTGAAGCCGCCGGTGGACTTGGCCACCTCGTGGAGGTCCACATCCTCGGCCAGGGGCTTTTTCCGGCAGTGGACCTTCAGGATGGCCTCCCGGCCCTTCATGTCGGGGTAGCCCACGTAGACCTGCCGGTCGAACCGGCCGGGGCGCAGGAGGGCGGGGTCCAGAATGTCCACCCGGTTGGTGGCGGCCAGGACGATGACCCCCTCGTTGGCGGAGAAGCCGTCCATCTCCACCAGCAGCTGGTTGAGGGTCTGCTCCCGCTCGTCATGGCCGCCGCCCAGGCCGGCGCCGCGCTGACGGCCCACGGCGTCGATCTCATCGATGAAGACGATGGCGGGGCAGTCCTTCTTGGCCTGGTCGAAGAGGTCACGGACCCGGCTGGCGCCCACGCCCACATAGAGCTCCACGAAGTCGGAGCCGGAGATGGACAGGAAGTTGACCCCGGCCTCCCCGGCCACGGCCTTGGCCAGCAGGGTCTTGCCGGTACCCGGCGGGCCCACCAGCAGCACGCCCTTGGGGATGCGGGCCCCCAGGGCCACGAACTTCTTGGGGTCCCGGAGGAACTCCACGATCTCCCGGAGCTCCTCCTTCTCCTCGTCGGCCCCGGCCACGTCCTCAAAGGTGACCTTCTTGTCCCCCTGGTCGGAGAGGGTGCGGGTCCGGGCCCGGCCGAAGCGGGCGGTCTTGTCGCCGCCGCCGGCCCCGTTCTGCCGGATGAACATGAGGTAGAACATGAACCCGAAGGCCAGCAGGATGCCCACGTAGGGCAGCATGGACAGCCAGGGGGAGGGGGTGGGATCGTCGGGGTACTCGTAGTCGGTGATGATGCCCGCCCGCCACTGGTTGACCACGGTGTCGTTGAAGTCCCGGTAGAAGAGCTCGAAGGAGTAGAGCTCATAGGTGAGGGTGGTGCCGTCCTTGAGGCCCAGGATCAGGTTGTTGTTCTTGTCCACCACCACGGTCTCCACCTGCTGCTGCTCCAGGGCCCGGCGGACCTGGGCGTAGGTGGGCTTCTCCCCGGTGTTCATGTTCTGGAGGGTCCACAGGGTGCCCACCAGGATCACCAGGATGAGGGCGTAAAAGGCCGCATCGCGCAGCGTGAATTTTTTCAAGAATAAACCACGTCCTTTATGTGGAGTGGGGTATACTCAGGCCTTTTCGTAGACAGCCGGCTTGAGGATCCCGATATAGGGCAGGTTGCGGTACTTCTCGGCGTAGTCCAGACCGTAGCCCACCACAAAGAGGTCGTCCACGGAAAAGCCGGTGTAGTCGGCGGTGACGGGCTTGGTGCGGCGGGAGGGCTTATCCAGCAGGGTGCACAGCCGGACGGAGGCCGGGTGCCGGGCCTGGAGGAGCTGGAACAGATAGGAGAGGGTGTTGCCGCTGTCCAGGATGTCCTCCACCACGATGATGTCCCGGCCCTCGATGCTCTCGGAGAGGTCCTTGGTGATCTTCACCTGGCCGGAGGAGGTGGTGCCGCTGCCGTAGGAGGAGACGGCCATGAAGTCCACGGTGCAGGGGAGGGTGATGGACCGGACCAGATCGGCCATGAAGATGAACGAGCCCCGAAGCACGCTGATGAGCATGGGCTCCTTTCCGGCGTAGTCCTTGTCGATCTGGGCGGCGATCTCGACCACCCGGTCTTTCAGTTCCTGTTCGGTAAACAAGACCCGTTCGATGTCCTGTTCCAGCATAAGCTCAAATCCTTCCTTCTTTTGAATGAGTCCCCGGGGTCGGGGCGGTTTCACACTGGGTCGCTGGGGCGAGGGGTACCGCCCGGAGTTCCAGGGCGGGTGTGCCGGGGGCGGCCAGGCGGGAAGCGTCGGGGCCGAAGCCCCCCAGCCACACCGGACCTCTCCGGTCGGCCACCACGGGGAGCCGTTCCCGGTCCTGCCGTGGCACCTTGGCGTTGATGAGGAGCTTCTTTACGCTCTTGTGGGGCCGGCCCGGCAGGGTGATGCCGTCCCCCGTCTCCCTGGGCCGGACGGTGAGGGGACCGTCCAGGGCGGCGGGATTCAGATAGCACACAAAGGGGGTTTGGGGCGGCTCCGCCGGCGCTTCGGCGGGGCGGCAGACCAGCTTCCAGCCCAGTTCGGGCAGAGCCGTCTCGCCGGGGACGTTCAGGGGGACCGGCGTCCAGCCGCTCTCCGCCGCCGAAGGTTCCACCACCAGCAGGCCGTAGGCCCGCCGGGCGGTGATGCCGTGGGGCAGGTCCACCGAGCCGGAGGGGTGGCCGCTCCGGGCCAGCTCCACCACGCTCAGCAGGTGGGCGGAGCGGTACTGGTGCTCTCCCAGCCGCCCCAGCAGGGCCGCCGCCGCCCGGATAGCGATGGGGTCGGGGCTGCGGCCGATGGTGTCGGCGGGGAGGACCAGGCCGCCGGTGACGGTGGGCTCGGCTCCCCGGACGGCGGCCATGGCCTGGGCGGTGAGGTAGTCGTTGTCGGCGCGGAGGTAGCCCACCGTGTCCGAAAGCCGGGAAATGAGGGCCGGGTTGAGCTCCTCCAGCAGGGGGATGACCTGGTGGCGGAGCCGGTTCCGGGCGTAGGCGGTGTCGGCGTTGGTGCTGTCCTCCACGTGGGAGAGGGCATGCGCCTCCAGGTAGGCCAGGATCTCGGCCCGGGTGGTGGTGAGAAAGGGCCGGATCAGCTTCCCCCGCCGGGGGCGGATACCGGTGAGGCCCTGGAGGCCGCTGCCCCGGATGAGGTGGAGGAGCATGGTCTCCACGTTGTCGTTGGCGTTGTGGGCGGTGGCGATGAGGTCGGCCCCCACCTTTTCCGCCGCCTCTTCCAGAAAGTCATAGCGCAGGGCCCGGGCGGTCTCCTCGATGCCGGTCCCACAGCGGGCGGCCTCCCCGGAGACGTCCCCGCTCCCCACCACGCAGGGCACCTTCCACTCCTTGCACAGCTTTTCCACAAAGGCGGCGTCCCGGTGGGACTCCGCCCCCCGGAGCCGGTGGTCGAAGTGGGCGGCGGTGAGGGTAAAGCCAATGGCCTCCGCCTGGTCTTTGAGCCAGTGGAGGAGGCACACTGAATCTGCGCCGCCGGAGACGGCGCAGAGGATGTGGCTTCCCGGGGCGAGCATGGCGTATTCTTTTGTGAGGGCCTGGGCCTCGTTCAGCATGGTCAGTACTCCTGATGGGTCCGGTCGATGGAGGAGAAGGTGGTGTACTCGGGCAGCCACTGGAGCTCCACCTTCCGGGTCTCGCCGTGGCGGTTCTTGGCGATGATGCACTCGGCCAGGTTGCGGCTCTCGCTGTCCTCATTATAATAGTCGTCCCGGTAGAGGAACATGACGATGTCGGCGTCCTGCTCGATGGCGCCCGACTCACGCAGGTCGGAGAGCATGGGCCGCTTGTCCTGGCGGCTCTCGGGTCCGCGGGAGAGCTGGGAGAGACAGACCACCGGCACGTTGAGCTCCTTGGCCATGATCTTCAGGGCCCGGGAGATGTCGGAGACCACCTGCTGGCGGTTCTCGCCGGCGTACTTCTGCTTGCCCCCCGCCGACTGCATGAGCTGGAGGTAGTCGATGACCACCAGCCCCAGGTCCTCCACCCGGCGGCACTTGGCGTTCATGTCGGCCACCGAGAGGGAGGGGTTGTCGTCGATGAGGATCTTGGACCGGCCCAGGGCGGCGGCGGCCAGGGCCACCTTGTCCCAGTCCTCGTCGGTGAGGCGGCCGGTGACCAGCTTTTTGTTGTCCACAAAGGCCTCGTTGGAGATGAGGCGCATGGCCAGCTGCTCCCGGCTCATTTCCAAAGAGAAAAAGACGGCCGTCTTGCCCGAGAACTTGCCCACCTGGAGGAGAACGTTGAGGGCGAAGGAGGTCTTGCCCATGCCGGGCCGGGCGGCCAGGAGGATGAGGTCGGAGTTGTTGAGGCCGGAGATGGCGCTGTCCACGTCGGGCAGGCCGGTGGACAGGCCCGGCACGGCGGAGTCGGACTTGGAGAGCTCCTCCAGCCGGTCCAGCACGTCCAGCACCACGGAGGAGAGAGGGGTGAGCCCCTGGCTGGAGCGGCCCTGCCGGATGGCGTAGATCCGCTGTTCGGCGGCGTCCAGCACCTCCTGTCCGGCGGCGGTGCCCTCCTGGACCATGGCGGTCAGGTCCCCCGCCGTCTCGGCGATGCGCCGGAGGAGGGACTTGTCCTTGACGATGTCCATATACTCCGCCACGTTGGCGGCGGTGGGGGTGACCTCCATGAGCTGGAGGATGTAGCCCCGGGAGGTGTTCTCGTCAAAGACGCCGTTTAAACGCATCTTGTCCAGCACCGTCACCGGGTCCACCGTCTCGGAGAGGGAGAACATGGAGTAGATGGTCTCGTAGATGTCCCGGTTCTGCTTGAGGTAGAAGTCCTCGGCCCGCAGCTTTTCGATGACGGCGGGGATGCACCGGGCGTCGATGAGCATGGAGCCCAGCACCGCCTGCTCGGCCTCCACCGAGTGGGGCATCTGCCGGGTCAGCAGCTCCTCATCCATGTTGTCCCTCCTCTCCGGTCTCTGCTTTCAAAGGGATTACTGCTCCTCGGCCACCGTCACGGTGAGGGTGCCGGTGATCTCATAGCCCAGCTTGCACTTGAGCTGGTAGGTGCCGAAGGCCTTGATGGGCTCGTCCTGGACAATCTTGGTCTTGGCGATGTCCAGGCCGAACTGCTCCTTCAGGGCGTCGGAGATCTCCTTGCTGGTGACGGCGCCGAAGAGGCGCCCGCCGGAGCCAGCCTTGGCGGTGAGCTTCACCACGACGGCCTTGAGCTGCTCGGCCACGGCCTGGGCCTCCGCCTTCTCGGCGGCCTCCTGGGCCTTCTTGGCCTTCTCCTGCTGCTTCATGGTGTTCAGGTTCTCGGCGGTGGCCAGCACGGCCAGCTTCCGGGGGAGGAGGAAGTTGCGGGCGTAGCCGTCGCTGGCGTCGATGAGCTGGCCCTTCTTGCCCTGGCCCTTCACGTCCTGCTGCAAAATCACTTTCATGGTCATTCATCCTTTCGGGGTGTTAATTTTTCATATCATGGTTTTTTTGGGGGTGCGGCGCTCAGTCCTCCTCAAAATACTGGTCTATGGCCCGGAGGAGCTGCTGGAGCACCGCGTTCACGTCCGGGTTCGGCACCTGGGCGCCGGCGGTGGCGGCGTTGCCGCCGCCCCCCAGCTTCTCCAGCACCACCTGGACGTTGGTGTTGCCCATGCTGCGGGCGGAGATGATGGTCCGCTCCCCGTCGGCGTCGGGGAAGAGGACGAAGGAGGCGTCGATGCCGCTGATGTTCAGCAGCTCGTCGGCGGCCTGGGCCGCCGTCACCCGGCCCACTGTGTGGTCCACCGCCGTGACGGCAATGTCCCCGTGGTACATCCGGGCGTTGCGGATGATGTCGTAGCGGGAGATGACCCCCGCCAGGTCGTTCTGGAAGAGCTTCTTCACATCGCCGGTGTCAGCGCCGGAGCGGCGGAGGAAGGCCGCCGCCTCAAAGGTGCGGGTGCCGGTGCGCATGGTAAAGTTCTTGGTGTCCAGCACGATGCCGGCCAGCACCGCCTCGGCCTCAATCTTCAATAGGTCGGTGGGCTCCAGAATGTACTGCAGGAGCTCGGTGACCAGCTCGCTGGCCGAGGAGGCGTAGGGCTCGTGGAAGTTGAGGGCGGCGTTGGAGATATAGGAGGCCGCCCGGCGGTGGTGGTCGATGACGGCCACCCGGGTACAGCACTCCAGCAGGTCCTGGCTCATGACCTGCTCGGGGCGGTTGGTGTCCACCACCACCAGCAAGGTCCGGGGGTCGGCCAGGACGATGGCGTCCTGGGGAGAGAGGAAGGCCTCCTTGTACTCCGGCACCTGGGAGAGCTTCTCCGCCATATCGGCGGCGGGGTTGTTGCCCCCCTCCTTGATGATGCGGACGGTGACCCCCTTCTTCCGGGCAATGGCACACACGCCGGCACAGGCGCCGATGCAGTCCAGGTCGGGGAACTTGTGGCCCATGACGAAGACGTAGGAGGAGTCGGCGATGAGCTCGGCCAGGGCGTTGGCCATGACCCGGCTCTTGACCTTGGTGCGCTTTTCCATCTCCTTGTTCCGGCCGCCGTAGAACTCGAAGTTGAACTTGTTCTTCACCACCGCCTGGTCGCCGCCCCGAGAGAGGGCCATCTCGATGGAGAGAGAGGCGTACTCAAAGAGCTCGTGGAAGCCGGGGGCGTCCTTGCCCACGCCGATGGATAGGGTGGCGGGTACCGCGCCGGCGGCGGGGATGTCGTGGATGGCGTCCAGCACGTCGAACTTGGTCTCCTGGAAGTGCTTGAGATAGCGCTCCTCGAAGATAAAGAGGTAGCGGTCCCGGTCGTAGCGGAGGAAGAGGCCGCCGGTGGGGTGGACCCAGGCCGAGAGCCGCTTATCGATCTCGCTGCGCAGGGCGGCACGGGCGGCCTCGTCGGTGTTCTTCATGGCGTCCTCGTAGTTGTCCAGCAGCAGGATGGCCACCACGGGCTGGGAGGCAAAGAACTCCTCCTTTACCTGGGCGTACTCGGTGATCTCCACCCAGTAGGTGGTGGCCAGCATGGCCGTCCGGCTGCGCTTCTCCTCGGAGCGGACCAGGGAACCGTAGACCAAAAACCGCCGGTCATCCAGCACCACCTCGCCGGGATAGACACTCTTCCCCTCCAGGAGCCACCGGGTGTCGAAGCCGGGGACCAGGGCGGAGAGGCTGGTGTCAAAGAGGTGCTCCTTGCCGTCGGTGAGCTGCAGGAACCGCTCATTGGACCAGATGATCTCGTCGGTGTCCGGGTGGAAGATGACCATGGGCAGGGGGGAGTTGATCATGGTGTCCCGGGTGGCCACGTCCATGTTGGCGGTGACCGACTCGATATAGCGGAGCATCTCCCGCTTGCGGATGCTGTTGCTGCGCCGGAGGTAGAGGTAGAGGATAATCACCACCACCCCCTCGATGACCGCCAGGGGGACGGAGAATAAGGCGGAAGCCAGTGCAAAGAGGACCAGGCAGGCCAGGTAGAGGCCCAAACTGGGCTCCAGCAGCCGGGACAGCTTGTTGTTCTTCAAAGGCACACCTCCTTGCACGGACACGGTGGAAACTACAGAAGGCGCAAGACCTCCTGGGCCACTTCCGCCCAAAGGCCTTGCGCCCACAGCGCAGGCAGGCCCCGCAAGCCACTTCCCGCATCGCGTCCGGTTTCATTCCGTGCCCAACATTATAGCAGAAGCGCCCCCGGATTACAAGCACAGCGGTGCAGGCTTTGTCCCTCTTTCCCGCAGTTTTTCCACACCCGGTGGAAGGATGACGGCATCCGGGGGAAAAATTTCGGGGATTTCCGTCAGATTCTCTATTGCTTTAAAGTAGTAACACTGCTATAATCATCCTTAATATCGGTCCCGGCGAGACTGGCGGGCCTCCGTCCGCCTCCTCGAGGCCCACTGCATTTTTTAGGGAGGCATCCACCATGGAGGAGATCAAGATCCAGCGCGCCGATCATCCCGCGGCCAAGCCCGACGCCCACGGCCTGGGCTTCGGCAAGGTTTTTTCCGACCACATGTTCCTGCTCAACTATGACAAGGGCCAGGGCTGGCACGACCCCCGGGTCGTACCTTACGGTCCCTTTACGCTGGCTCCCTCCGCCATGGTGTTCCACTATGCCCAGGAAGTCTTCGAGGGCCTGAAGGCCTACCGCACCGCCGACGGCACCGTCCAGCTCTTCCGCCCCATCGACAACGCCCGGCGTCTCAAGGACTCCTGCGAGCGTCTGTGCACCCCCCCCATCCCCGAGGAGGACTTCGTGGAGGCCGTAAAGACCCTGGTAAAGGTGGACATCGACTGGGTGCCTGACGTCCCCGGCACCAGCCTCTACATCCGCCCCTTCATCATCGCCACCGACGCCAGCCTGGGCGTCCACGCCTCTCACAGCTATATCTTCTGCATCATCACCGGCCCCGTGGGCGCCTACTACGCCGCCGGCATCAACCCGGTGAAGATCTACGTGGAGTCCGACGACGTCCGCGCCGTCAAGGGCGGCACCGGCTACACCAAGTGCGGTGGCAACTATGCCGCCTCCATCCGGGCCGGTGAGCGGGCCGAGGAGCATGGCTATGCCCAGGTGCTGTGGCTGGACGGCGTCCACCGCAAGTATATCGAAGAAGTGGGCTCCATGAACGTCATGTTCAAGATCGACGGCAAGATCGTCACCCCCATGCTCACCGGCTCCGTGCTGCCCGGCATCACCCGCCGCTCCTGCATCGAGCTGCTCAAGAGCTGGGGCTATGAGGTGGAGGAGCGGCTCATCACCGCCCAGGAGCTCTTCGACGCCGCCAAGGCCGGCAAGCTGGACGAGGCCTGGGGCACCGGCACCGCCGCCGTGGTCTCCCCCATCGGTGAGATGGGCTGGGAGGACCAGCACGTGGTGGTCAATGGCGGCCAGATCGGCCCTGTCACCCAGAAGCTCTACGACACCCTCACCGGCATCCAGTGGGGCACTCAGCCCGACCCCTACGGCTGGGTGGTCAAGCTCTAAGCAAACACCAAAAGGCCGCGGACTTACGTCCGCGGCCTTTTTCTGTCCGAAAACC
The DNA here is from genome assembly GCF_052065695.1 of Intestinimonas sp. HCP28S3_D6. NCBI lineage: Bacteria > Bacillati > Bacillota > Clostridia > Eubacteriales > Intestinimonas > Intestinimonas sp. HCP28S3_D6. Next base: position 29,336 of record NZ_JBQHTM010000023.1, on the reverse strand, counting down.
ATATTTTTGTGGGGCGCGCCATCCCTCAAACCATCCTGCGTCGCAGCAGAGGGAATATCAGTCAGTGGCGCCACGTCCCGACACCCACCCACGCAGGCGGCGAAAAAATGTGGGATAGGACCACAACTTGTCCCTGTTCCGCCGGCGCAGTCACCTGTGGACGGTGCTGGTCCTCAACGGGGGCGTAAAGACGGGCCGCCGGATTCCTATTTGGAGCCACTCAACCCACACGGGAGCCCCTTTTTCTTTGGATTCCAAAAACCGTTCTTTTTCCAGCAGGGAAAAAGAAACGGGTTTTGACCGTCCTCCTGAGAAACACTCAGCGCAACCCCATCCGCCCCAGTGTACGCACTAGGGCACCTTCCCCCTGGGAGGGGGAAGGTTTGATCAAGCCGCCCCTGCGGCATTCCAGCGGAGGAGGAGCTCACTTCCCCCACACCAGAGTGATGGCCTTGTGGAGGTTTTCGATTTTGGCCACCTGCGGGTTGCCGCCGTACTCGCCGTCCAGGGTCCAGGGCAGGGCCTCGGCGGCGGTGACCTTCAGCTTGCCGGTGTGGAAGGCCACCACCTGGCGGCTCTCCTCGTGGTTCTGGCGCACCAGGCTCACCAGAGCGTCCTGGAGATCAGCCACGTTCCGGGGCTGTCGGACCAGCACCACCTCAAAGACCCCGTCGTCCAGGGAGACCTGGTTGGCCGGAAAGACCTGAAAGCCCCCCACCGAGTTGGTGTTGGTAATCATGCCGTAGATGAAGTCCCCCTCCAGAGTGCCGCCGTCGTGCTCCACCGTCAGATGGTAGCCCCGGCCCAAATCCCCCAGCTTGGTGGCCCCCTCCAGCAGGTAGGCCAGGTGTCCGAAGGCGTTTTTGAACTCCTGGGGCGTGCCATAGCTCACGTCGGTAAAGACGCCGAAGGCGGCCACATAGACGAAGTTCCGGTCGTTGAAGCGGCCCATGTCGCACTGTCGGGGCGTCCCCTCCACCGCCGTGGCCGCCGCCTTCTCCACCCCACGGGGCAGGCCCAGATTCTTGGAGAAGTCGTTGGTGGTGCCGGCTGGGATGTAGCCCAGCACCGGCGGCGCGTCCAGGGTGAGCAGCCCCGACACCGTCTCGCTGAGGGTGCCGTCCCCGCCGCAGCAGACCACCCGGTCGTACCACCAGCCCTGCCGGGCGGCCACGTGGGTGGCGTCCTCCTTGCCCTGGGTGGGCCACACCGTCACCAGATAGCCCGCCTTGGTGAAGGTGTCCACCACGTTGGCCAGATGGGGCTTGATGATCCCCTTGCCCGCCTGGGGGTTATAAATGAAGAGCAGTCGTTTCATGTCCCTTTCCTCCGCAGGATTTGATCTTCCCTTAGATTACAATCATGCACATTGCAAAATTGCGCAGCGGTTTATTCAATAGACATTATGATACAAGCCCTCCCCAAAAGGCAAGTCTAATTTTGTGAACAAAACTCTTGGAATACACTTGCATTTTTATGCACACAAGTCTAAACTACTGTTCTGACAGTGTATGACACAAGGGAGTGTTTTTCATGTACCGCCGTGCCTTCCGTGCCGCTTTTCCGGCCACCGTTCCGGTGCTCATGGGCTATCTGGCCATCGGCATGGCCTTTGGGCTCATGCTCCAGGCCATCGGATACAATTTCATCTGGGCCTTCTTCATGTCCGTCACCATCTATGCCGGCTCCGGGCAGTACCTGGGGGTGGAGCTGCTGGGTACCGCCGCCACTCTGGGCAGCGTGGCCCTCTTGACCTTCATCATCAACTTCCGCCATCTGGTCTACGGCCTGAGCCTGCTGGAGAAGTTCAAGGGCATGGGCATCCGGAAGCTCTACATGATCTTCTCCCTCACCGACGAGACCTACGCCCTCCTCTCCTCGGCCCGGGTGCCGGAGCGGGTAGACCCCCACACCTACTATTTTGCCATCGCCGTGCTGGACCACTGCTACTGGATCGCCGGGTCGGTGATCGGCAGCGTGGCGGGCGCCCTGTTGGGCTTTGACACCACCGGCATCGACTTCGCCATGACCGCCCTCTTCATCGTCATCGCCGTGGACCAGTGGAACGCCTACCGCGAACACCTGCCCGCCCTGCTGGGCTTCGGGGTCACCGTGGTCTCCCTGATCCTGCTGGGGCCCGACGCCATGCTCATCCCCGCCCTGTGCGCCATCGTGGTCATCCTGCTTCTCCTCCGGGTCCGGCTGGACGCCCGGGAGGAGAACGTCCAAAAGGAGGAAGTCTGACATGCCTCTCACCACCGGTCAAGCCATCGCCGCCATCGCCGTCATGTCGGTGGTCACCTTTCTCACCCGGGCCCTGCCCTTCCTCCTTTTTGACCGGGGCGGCACACCCCCAAAAGTGGTCCTCTACCTGGGCCGGGTCCTGCCCCCCGCCGTCATCGCCATGCTCATCATCTACTGCCTGCGCAATATCAGCTTCGGCTGGGGCACCGACCTGGCCGCCTTCGCAGGCTGGGCGCCCCAGCTCATCTCCGCCGCCGTGGTGGTGGCCCTCCACCTCTGGAAGCACAACAACCTCCTGAGCATCTTCGGCGGCACCATCCTCTATATGGTGCTGGTCCAGGCCGTCTTTTGATTCTTTTTCTTGATTCTTTTTCTTGTAAGAAAAAGAACCAAAAAGAACTTTGGTAGCGCTCCGGACCCGGTTGCAGACGGCAAGGCTGCGCCCGGTGACGATGGGTCAATCAAATGGGAAACGCAAAGCGGGCGCTGCCGACAGCAGCGCCCGCTCGATTTTTTAGAAAAGGGAAAGTCGCCTGCTGACCCACGCCGCAGTCCTCGCCTACATAGCGATGAACGCCGCACGCGCCGCAGCAACGGCAATATCAGGCAGCGGCGCCACGTTCCGACGCCCACCCACGCAGGCGGCGAAAAAATGTCGGATAGGACCACAGCTTTTCCCTGTTCCACCGGCGGAGTCTCCTGTGGACGGTGCTGGTCCTCTACGGGGGCGTAAAGATGGGCCGCCGGATTCCTATTTGGAGCCACTCAACCCGCTCGGGAGCCCCTTTTTCTTTGGATTCCAAAAACCGTTCTTTTTCCAGCAGGGAAAAAGAAACGGGTTTTGAACGTTCCTTGAGGAACCACTCAGCGCACCCTCATCCGGCGGCTTACGCCGCCACCACGGGTTAAGGAAGAAGTCATTTCTTCTGACTGTCCACCGGACAGTCAGACCCCCCAGGGGAAGGCTCACGGACAAAGGCCGCCCCCTTATCCCTTATATTCCAGCAGCACAGCCCCCAGAGCCCGTGCGAACATCCGTGCAGCGGCGAGGGCCTCCTGGAGGGTATTGCCGTGACTGCCCACCTCTACCAGCATGGCGCCGGGGGCGGTCTGCTGGTTGTAGCGGTTTTCCCGCAGACCGATGGGCCGGGCCAGGGTGGGCCAGAGGGTGTTCATCTCCTTCTGGACCTGCACCGCCAGGGCCAGATTTTCCAGCCAGTTGGGGTGGTCGTAGAGGGCGTTGGAGCCCATGACCAGCATGACCTGGGCGCACTTCTCCCCGTTGATGGTGGTGATGGGCTTGTAGACGGTGCCGTCGGAGCCGATGAGGGCATCCCGGTGGACGTCCAGCACCACCTGAATGGTGGGGTACTGCGCCAGCCAGTTTTCCACCGCCGCCAGGGAGCGGTCATAGGCGCCGTTGTACTCCGGGTAGTCGTAGAGGGCGGTGTCGTGGACCACGGTGAGTCCCATCTCGGTGAGCACCTTGGCGATCTCGTCCCCCACCCGGACCACGCTTTTCTCCGTGTCGGTGGTACGGCACTCCCCGGTGGCCACGTAGGTGTCGGTGCCGTCGGGGGTATAGGCCTCACTGCCGTGGGTATGGACGATGAGGACCTGGGGGCCCTCCTCCGGCAGGGTCAACGTGAGCTGGGCCTGGGCCAGGGCGGCCACGTCCAGGTCCAGCCCCGGCCGGTTCTCGATGTACACCCCCTGGGCACTGTCATAGCCGGCGCCGCTGGTGGGAAGCAGGGTCTTGCCCACGATGTCCTCCGGGGCGGCGGTGACCTCGGGCAGCTCCTCCGGGTCCTCCGGGTCGTCGGGCTCGCCGGTGGGCTGGGGGGACTCCTGCACCTCCTCCGCAGTCTCCCCCTTGCCCACACCGGCAGAGAGGGTGGGGGACTGACCCAGCACCAGCTTCTGCCAGCCGGTAAGGCCAGTCTCCTCCTCCGGCAGGTTGCCCAGCTCAGCCCGCAGCGCCGCCGACACAAAGGCCGGGCTCTCCGCCAGGGTGCGGAAGGTCTCCGCCGCCGCCCCCATGTCCGCCGTCAGCGACAGCACCCACACCGTTACCGTGGTCAAAAAGAGGGCCACCCCTCTCCGCAGCATCCTCGTCCACCGGCCTTGTCCCTTTTTCATGGCGCTCCCCGTCCTTTCTTTCGTTTCTTGGAGAGTCTATGCGCCTTGGGTATCCGCTATGTCCCCCGAAAAACGACGGGAAATCCTTTGAGATTCTCCCCGCCCTGTGATATACTGGATGGACACTTCAGATAAAGGCAGGTAGGGCTATGCGGGCGATGTGGGACTCCTCGGGGGTGCGTTTTATACGGGAAATGGTCACGGTGTACTTTGACCGACGGGTCTCCCGCTCGGCGGCGGAGCTGGCCTATTTCCTCATCCTCAGCTTCTTCCCCGTCCTCATCTGCATCAACGCCTTTGTGGGTCTGCTGCGGCTGGACGTCAACCTGGTACTGGAGGCGGCGGACGGCTTCCTCCCCCAGGAGATCCTCCCCATCCTGGGGGAGTACATCCGGTATATCTCCATCAACCAGTCCAACACCATGTTCTTCGCCGGCCTCACCATGGTCCTCTTCTCGGCCTCGGCGGCCTTCCGGGCCCTCATGAACATCATGGCCGACATCTATGAGCGACCCACTTACCGGGGGGTGGGCCAGATCGTGGCCAGCGTCCTCTTCTCCCTCCTCTTCCTGGTGACCATCTACCTCTCCATGGTGGTTCTCCTCACCGGAAACTGGTTTCTCCACCTGGTGGAGGGCCGCTTCGTCTGGATCGCCCGGGTGGTGGGGGACTGGCAGTCCCTGCGCTTCCTCATCCTCTTCTGCCTGGTCCTCCTCTTCGTGCTGCTGGCCTACCGCCTGGCCGCCCCCAAAGGCCACCCCCGGCCTCCCATTCTCACCGGCGGCATCCTGGCCTCGGTGTCCCTGGTGGCCGCCTCCATGCTTTTCTCCTGGTTCATCGGCCTCTCCTCCCGGTACTCCCTGGTCTACGGGTCCCTGGCCTCCGTCATCATCCTGCTGGTGTGGCTCTACCTGTGCGGCAACATCTTCATCCTGGGCAACGTCTTTAACTACGTCTGGTACAAGCGCCGGAAAAACTGAGAGACCGCCCCTCTCCCGAACCCAAAAGGTCGTGGGAGGGACGGTCCTTTTTTTCGGCCCGTCCGCGCTAAAAGTCCGTTTTATTGTACTTTATATTTGCTATCCTTGGGGTACAACAAAGGAGCGGAAAGGAGCGCTGAAAGATGGAATACAGCATGCGTTGGGTGAGAGGACACATCGAAGTCTATGACGGGGCCGGGCGGTTCCTCTTTTCGGCGGACAGCGAGTGGGAGGCCGAACGGGAGCTGGAATCCTCCGCAGCGTAAAAACGGCAAAAAGGGGTCCTCCTTCTCTTCACGGCGCTCACCGTGGAGCGGGGGAGGTCCCTTTTTGATGCCGGGCGGGGCAGCCCCAAAACGCACCCTCTTCTGTGGCGAACATGCACCAACATCCCCCTTCCCGTATAGAATGGGGGCAGCACAGGGAGAAGGACGGTGACCGGGAGATGGAGGAAGACATCCTGGCGGGGGAGGCGCGGACGCTGGACGACTCCCTGGGCTACATACTGGCGGTGATCGGGTCGGTGCTGCTCTCCTACAAGGCCACGGCCCTCCAGCGGGATGGGGTGTGCCTGGCCCTGGCCGGAGACGAGGCCGGGGCGCAGGATGCCCAGGCGCGGGTCCGGCGGGTCCGGCTGCTCTCTGGGGCGGTCCTCATCGGGGCACTGGGGTATTTCCTCTGCCTGGCCCTCCGGGCGGTGGACCAGACCAGGGGCGACCCCGCGGCGGCGTCCTCCGCCCGGACCAATCTGACGGCCTCGGTGCTGGTGCTGCTGGCGGCCCTGCTGCGGTTCCTGGACCAGAAGGGGCAGACCGCCGCCTGACACCGCATCGGGAGGGATACCATGACAGATCTGGAGCTTTTGGCCCGCATCATCCAGTGTGAGGCCGGGGGCGAGGGGGAGCAGGGCATGAAGGGGGTGGCCTGCGTGGTGATGAACCGGGTCCAGGTGGACTATGGGGAGTACGGCCGGCTGGAGCCCACCATCCGGGCGGTGATCTACCAGCCGGGGCAGTTCGACTGCGCCCGGGAGTCCATCGGCGGCCGGTACAACGCCCAGAACATCTACAACATGTCCGTGGAGCCCATCCACTACGAGATCGCCGAGTGGGCCATCGCGGGGAACCGGCTGACCAACCTGGGCTTTGCCCTGTGGTACTTCAACCCCTTCAGCCCCACCTGCCGGCAGAACTTCCCCTCCAGGGTGGGGGAATTCGTGGTGCGCATCGGCAACCACTGCTTCTACAACCCCACCCCCGCCTACGCCGACACCTAGAAGGAGGAGCGCTATGAGTCAATTTTATCCCAACGCCGTCCGCAGCATCGCCATGGACCAGGCCCAGGGCTCCGGGGGACTGGTGACCCCGCCGGAGGAGAACTTCAATACCGACACCATGCGGGGCTCCCTCCAGCAGATTTTGTCCGACAACCTGGGGGCCTATGTCTCCTGCGAGTTCCTGGTGGGGCTCCAGGCCATGATTAAAAAGGAGGGGATCCTCTACTCCGTGGGCCGGAGCTACCTCACCCTCTACGAGGAGACCACCCAGACCTTCATGGTCTGCGACATCTTCTCCCTCAAGTTCATCACCTTCTACCTGCCCGGACAGCGGCCCGGCCAGCCGGGGACCTCCACGGTGCCCACGGTGACCATCCCCGGGGTGGGGGAGGTGCCCGCCGGCAATTACGGCCTGGGCACCGGCAACATCTCCTGGAACCCGGGCCGGGGGGGCTGACTCAGTCCCCCTCTGCCCAGCGGCAGAAGCCTTCCCACAGCTCCATGGCCTTGAATTTGATGACATAGCCCTCGTTCTCCCCGGTAAGGAGGGCGGCCTCCTCCTGGCCCAGAGCGGCCAGGACGGGCTGGGCCTCGGTGGCGGAGCTCTGGCACAGGGGCGGAAAGACCACGCACCACCAGTTCCGCCCGGCCCCCTCGCCCAGCACTACCCGCAGGGCGGTGTACTGGCCCTGAGGGAGGGCAAAGCCGTCATAGGTCTTGGTGGGGAACCACACATCGTCCTCCAGGGAGGCGGAGACCGGGCAGTCCGCCCCTGCGGCCGCCACCGCCTCCTCCGCCGCCGTCTCCAGCTCGGGCAAGGCCCGGCGGAGGAGGTCCACCGCCTCTTCAGCGCTCCGGGCCCCGGCGCAGGCCTCTGCCGCCGCCTCCAGCACCCGGTCCCGGACCTGGAGCTTTAACGCCTGGTCGGCGACGGAGTCCGAGTTGGCGATGACGTGGAGCCGCACCACCTGCTCGGCCAGGGCGGCCTGCTCCCGGTCCAGCCACAGCCCTGCCAGCAGGGCGATGGCCAGCCCCGCCATCAGCGCCGCCTCCCAGCGGCGCAGCCGCCGCCCATTGTCCTTCCAAACCTTTTTCCGTACAAGCTCCATATCCGGGCCCTCCCTTGTCTCAGCTGCCTCTATTGTGCCCACCGCCGCCCCGGTCCAGACGGGAGGGCGGCAGTTTTTTCCACCCCTTTTTAACCAAATTTTTATCTTTCCTTGCCCTTTTCTTTTAAAATAGCGTGGTATCCTTGGGATACAGACAGGAAAGGAGGATGCACATGTTCACTCTGTTTGCCCTGACGCTGGTCTGCCTGGCCGGCGTGGCCGCCATCAGCGTGGTGGCCGCCCTGGTCCTCACCCTCATCGGCCTGCCCCTGGCCATTCTCTTCGGCCTGCTGCCCTGGCTGCTGCGGCTGGCCGGCATCGTGCTGCTGGTGAAGGGCCTGCTGGACCGCCCCTTCCAGCCGGAGAACCTGCTCCCCGCCGTGGGCGCCTTTGCCGCCAGCTGGCTGCTGGGCTGGCTGTTCTGAGCCGGTTTTGTGATGTTTTTCTTACGTTTTCCCCCGGCCGTTGACTTTTCCCGCCCCAAGCGGCTATAATCATAGCCAAACGGACCGTGAGGAGGGGAGCGGCATGGACATCCATATTCTGGTGGTGGACGACGAGCCGGAGATCGCCGACCTGGTGGGGGTGTATCTGCGCAGCGAGGGCTTCACCGTCTACACCTGCGGCACTGCCGGGGAGGCCCTGGACACCCTGGCCCATCAGAGCGTGGATCTGGCCATCCTGGACGTGATGCTGCCCGACAAGTCGGGCTTCGAGCTGTGCGGGGAGCTGCGGCGGGAGCACCGCTTCCCGGTGCTCATGCTCACGGCCAAGAGCTCCGACATGGACAAAATCACCGGCCTCACCATCGGCGCCGACGACTACATCACCAAGCCCTTCAACCCCTTGGAGCTGGTGGCCCGGGTGAAGGCCCAGCTGCGGCGGTACACCCGCTACAACAGCACCCAGGAAAAGGCCCCGGGCAGCGAGGTCATCGACTTCAACGGCCTGGTCATCGACCGGGGCACCCACCAGTGCACCTTATACGATAAGGAATTGAACCTCACTCCCATCGAATTCGACATCCTGTGGATGCTCTGCTCCAACCGGGGACAGGTCATCTCCGCCGAGCGCCTCTTCGAGTCGGTGTGGGGGGAGAAGTACCTGGACCGGAACAACACCGTCATGGTCCACATCCGACGGCTGCGGGAGAAGATGGGGGAGCCCAGCCGGGACCCGCGGTTCATCAAGACCGTCTGGGGCGTGGGCTACAAGGTGGATTGACTGCCCCACAACAGCAAAGAAAATTTTTGAGAAAAATTTGATATTTCAGTTGACAACCGGCGTGACATCGGGTATACTATCTCTTGCCCTGTTCGTGAGGGCTGATATGGCGGCATAGCTCAGTTGGCTAGAGCACTCGGTTCATACCCGAGTTGTCCCCGGTTCAAATCCAGGTGCCGCTACCATGCAGCGTATGCTGCACCGCATGGCGCGTTGGTCAAGCGGCTAAGACACCGCCCTTTCACGGCGGTAACACGGGTTCGATTCCCGTACGCGTCACCAACGTCTCCCATATGGAGGCATAGCTCAGCTGGTAGAGCGCTCGCCTCACACGCGAGAGGTCACAGATTCGAGTTCTGTTGTCTCCACCATGAAGAAAGACACGACTTACGTCGTGTCTTTCTTTTTTCCTTCCGATACCAAAACGGCCCGATCCCATAGAGGGATCGGGCCGTTTTTTGTCTCAGGGGAAGGTATAGCCGTAGGCCGCGGCCACGCCCAGGGGCACCTCCATGCGGCAGGTCACCTGGGGGTCCACCATCTGGCAGATCCGTACGTCCCCCGCCACGCTCAGCAGCATGCCGGCCTCGTGCTCCTCCATGCCCACCTGATGGATGAGGACCTCCCGCATGCGCAGGGTGGCGTCGGAGGCAGCGGTCTCCAGGGTGTCCGCGGAGGAGATGGTCATGAAGGCCCCCTCCGTGGTGAGGAAGGGGGTGGGCAGGGGGCAGTCGTGGAGCACCGTCACCCGAACGGTGACCCGCCCGGCGATCTCCACGCCGCACACCACCACCTCGCCGTCCCCCATGACGGCGTGGAGGTCCCCCATGGCCAGCAGGGCCCCCTCCACCGCCACCGGCAGGTAGAGCGTAGCCCCGGAGCCGATGCGCTTGCAGTCCATGTTCCCGCCGTGGGAGCCGGGGGTGCCCGTGGGGACGGCCCCCGCCGCCGGAGCGGTGCCGATGACGCCGATCATGGGCCGGACGGGGAAGGAGAGCTTGTCGTTAAAGACCACCCGGCCGTCCCGGACGGGGATGAGCTTGGTGGATTCCTCGGTGAGGGCGGCCCCGATGACCCCCTCGTTGGGGGCGTCGGTCATGACCCCGTGGTCGGCCAGGGCGATGTCCAGGATCTCCACCTTTAATACGTCGCCGGGCTGTGCCCCCTCCACATAGAGGGGCCCCGTGGCCGGGTTGATGTTGTCCCAGTCCAAGCCGCCCAGCCGCCGCTCCAGGCTGGTGATCTGCCCGCCGAAGCAGTCGATGGTCTCAAAGCACACCGTGGCCCCGCTCTCCGCCCGGGCGGCGGGGGGATTGTCCGGGGACATGGCATAGATGACGGTTTTACTGCGGATCTCCATACGCGAAAAACCTCCTTGTCTGTATCCGCCCCCGCCGCTGCCCGGCGGGACGGTCTCTTTGGTTGCTCTCATTGTAGTCAATGCCATTGGGGGTGTCAAGGCCGCCGGGCGGAGCGAAAAGGCCCGGGACAGCGCTGCTGTCCCGGGCCTTTTTCCAGGATAAGAGACGGTATTACTCCGCGGCGGCGGTGAGCAGGGCGCTGGCGCGGACCATCAGGGTGGCCAGCTCGGCGCGGGAGGCGTTGCCCTGGGGATTCAGGGCGCCGGTGTCGCTGCCGGTGAGCAGGCCGCTCTCCACAGCCCAGGCCACGGCGTCGGCGGCCCAGCTGCTCACAGAAGCGCCGTCGGGGTAGGCGGCCAGGTCGCCTTCGGCGGCGGGGCTGCCGGCGTAGCGCCACAGCATGGTGACCAGCTGCTCGCGGGTCAGGGTGCCCTCCATGTTGGTGCCGTCGGACACGCCATTTTCCACGGCCCAGGCCTGGCCGTCGGCATACCAGACGTCGCTGGCGGTGGTGTCAGTGCCGGCGCAGCGGGCCAGGATGGTGACCAGCATGCCGCGGCTGGTGTCCATGGCGGGGGCGAAGGTGGTGGCGCTGGTGCCGTTCATGAGGCCCATCTCGGTGACGGAGGCCACGGCGTCGGCGTACCAGGCGTCGGCGGCCACGTCGGTGAAGCCGGTGGTCTCGGTGGGAGCGGTGGCCTCGCCGTCCATGACACTCACGAAGGCGGCGTTGGAGACGAAGTTGAACTCGTCACGCTGGTGGACCTTGTTGGTGAGGGTGTTGGCGAAGAGGACCACGTCCAGACCGGCGCCCTCATAGGAGATGGCCTGGATGGAGTTATCCAGGAAGTCGGCGTAGTGCTCGCCGTTGGAGGGGAGGAAGCCCTCCATGAGCTCCTTGGAGCCGTCCAGCTGCACCAGCACCTGAGCGCCCTCGGGGATGGCGGCGAAGTAGCCGGCGCCGTAGCCGTAGAGGATGTCGTCACCCTCGGAGACATAGCTGGCGGTGATGAGGCTGTCGGTGGGATAGGTCACGTAGGCCAGGGCGTCCATGGCGTTGTCGCTGACGGTCTCCCGGACCAGGGCGCCGTCGGCGAAGAGGTCGGTGGCGGAGCTCACAGCGGAGGAGCCGTAGCCGATGTAGGGGGTGCCGCTCTTGACGGCGGCCAGGGCCTGGTCGTCCAGGGCAGCGGCGCCGATGATGATGTCGGCCTTGGAGGCGTCGTCGGTGACGGTGAAGCCCAGCATCTCCATCGCCTGGCGATCATAGTTGTAGGCATAGGCGCCGCTGACCAGGGTGGTCTTGACGAAGCCGGTGTCGTTGTCGGCAGGCTTGCCGGAGATGTAGACCACGGGGGCCTTGGTGAGGGCCTGGGCGGCGGGGGCCTCCTCCACGCCGATGCCGGAGATCAGGTAGTCGTCGGCCACGCTCTGCCAGTCGGCGTAGGAGCACAGGAAGCTGCCCTTGTACTCACCCTCGGTGATGAGGGAGACGGCCTTGCCGGCCTTCAGCAGGGCGTTGACGGCGGCGGTGGAGTCCTCGGAGGAATTCATCAGCACCACCTGGGCGTTCTCCACGCCGGTGAAGGAGGAGGTGAGGGCGGCCACATAGGCCAGGGTGTCCTCGTAGTCCATGGCGTCGCCGCAGGCGGCGGCGATGGTCTCATAGGCGGCGGGCTCGGCGCACACCACCATGTCAAAGCCGCGGGTCTTGTCGAAGGCGGTGATGCCCTCGGAGTAGAGAACGGGCCACTCGGTGATGACGGTGCCGTCATAGAGGACGCCGTTGGCCACGCTGCGCTTGGCCTGGTACATGGAGACGATCAGGGTGCCGGCGGGATACTCCACGCCGTCATAGGTGAAGGCCTTCTCGGTGAGGTTGACCTTCACGCCGTTGCGGGCCAGGTACACCATCATATCGGCGGCGTCCTGCAGGTTGGACTGGTTGGCGCCGTCCATGGGGATGATGTAGCACTCGGGGTAGAAGTTGCCGTTCTGGCCCTCGCCGTCGTACTCGGGACGGAAGAGGTCGGACTCGGCGCCCTCCACGTCGTACTGGTCGCAGAACCACTGGCCCACCAGGTCGTAGGCGTCGGAGTTGGCGTTGGTCACGCCCCGCTCGAAGATCTTGGTCTGGGCCAGGAGGTAGCTCTCCTTGTTGGCGGCGATGTAGTTGGACTGGCCCAGCTGGCCGTAGGCCACGCCCTGCACCATGAACTCGTCATAGGCGGGGACCTCCACCGTGTAGGACACGGTGCCGTGGAGCATGGCGTACTGGGGAGTGTAGCTGGTGGACATGTCGTCCCAGGGGTCCAGCCACTGGGTCTGATTCTCACCGTCGGCGGTCTTCTCACCGGTGTAGGTGAGGTAGTCCCGCTGGGGGATCACATAGCTGTTGTGGCCGTCGTTGTTGGCCACGGCGGCAATGCCCAGCGCCTCGCCGCCGGCCATCAGGTGCTCGGCCAGCAGGTCGTACTCAAAGTTGGGCTCGTGGGGGGGATCGCAGGGCTCGCACTGGAAGGCGGAGACACGGCCGTGGAACTCGGTGAAGCTCACGGGGTTCCACTCGGCGATGAGCCGGGTCATGTTCTGGGTCTCGGCCTGGGTCTGGAAGGAGTTGTCCCGGTTCAGATCGAAGCCGCCGGAGGAGGTACGGGTCACATAGGTGCGGCCCTCCACGTTCTCCTCGGGCACGATGATGAAGAACACGTCGTTGAGGAGCTCGTCCACATCCACGGTCTCGGTCTCAATGGTGTAGTACTTCTCCAGGTCCACCACGGTGGAGTTGGTGGCGGTGGTGCCGTCGGCGTTCTGGCCCTTGATGTAGCCCAGGTAGGTGGCGGTGTCAGCCACCAGGTCGGGCACGGCAACCGAGCCCTCCTTGCCCACGGGGCCCATCTGGGCGGCCAGCTCGGCCTCGCCCTCGGCGGTGAAGCCGGTGAGCTTGTCGTAGTCCACGGTGCCGGTCTCAGAGGCGGCGGTCTCCACCAGCATCCAGGCGAAGGTCAGCACGCCGTCGGCGGCGGCCACCTCATTGGCGTGGACGTTGGAGTAGAGGACGGGGACCTGGTAGTCGCCCAGGGTGCCGTTCTCGATCTTCTCGATGAGTCCGGAGGGGTCGCTCTCGGCCTCGGCCTTGATGCTCTGCCACTTGTCCAGGACGCTCTTGTCCTTGGCCACGATCAGGTAGGGCATGTCCAGGCTCTCCATGCCGTTGTCGCCCTGGCTGGAGCCCATGGAGAAGCGCTCCACATAGAGGTCGGTGTTGTCGGCGGCATAGTCCACGATCTCGTCGATCTGGCTGTACAGCTCGGCCATGGTGTGGAAGCTGTCATAGGGGGTGACCTTGATGCCCTCCACGGAGCCCAGCACGGTGCCGTCGGCACCGGTGGCGGTCAGATCGAACCAGCCGCACACGTCCAGGTAGTAGCCACCGTTGACGTGGGGGGCGCTGAGGTCCTCACCGAAGTAGCCGGTGTTGGAGAAGGTGACGGTCAGGCAGACCTGATCGTCCACAGTCTCAGCGGCGGTCACAATGTCGGAGAAGAAGGGGGTCTCCCCATCCTTGCACATCCAGGTATCCAGAGCGCCGCCCTGGGACTGGTTGGGGTAAAGGGTCTCATCCACATAGGTCTGGGTCTCGTCGCGGTCCAGAGACCAGACCACCGTCTCGGCGGCGGCCTGAGCCTCCTCCAGGGTCATATCCACCGGGATGCTGGCCTTGAAGGTCCGCTTGTTGGTCAGAGAGATCATGTTCTCTCCATTGTCGCCCGCGGTGTTCTCAAATGAGGCCGCGGGGGCTGCGGTGCTCTCTGCGGCGGACGCGGGGAACACGCACAGAGACAGCAGGAGGGCCAGCGCCGTCACCAGTGACAGCAGCCGCCCAAGGGACAGTTGTTTCTTCATGCTCATCACCATTCTCTTTCCTTTGAATACCGTATGAATAATATTCACATACTTGGAATATTATTTATGAATGATACCACCAAGTTCCGGGGGCGTCAAGTATAAAAATACATAAAATATAGCCTCTTCATGTATTTATTCTCCGCTGCACTATACAGAGAGGAATATATGAATATATATAAATATAATTTAGTACGATACATAATCACAGTGAGAAAGACGCAGGCGAATAAACGGCCGGAGCGGCCGCCTATGTCAAGGCGGCCGCCCCGGCCCTTTGTATCTCTTATTCGCCGGCAACAGCGTCACGCACTCACCGGCACAAAGCAGGGGACCTCTCTGTACCTTATTCAAAGTACCGGATCAAAGCCTGGGTGCCCAGATCTCCCATCCCACGGTCGGCCAGGGCCTGATACATGGCCAGCACCTGGTTCGTGACAGGAAGGTCGGTCTGAACTGCGCGGCTCTCCTCCTCCGCAATGGAGAGATCCTTGATGAAGTGCTTGACAAAGAATCCAGGGGCAAAGTCCTGAGCCAGAATCCTGGGGGCGGTATTGCTCATCTGCCAGCTGCCCGCCGCGCCGGTGCTGATGGTGTCCAGCAGGGTCTGGAGGTCCAGACCGTGTTTTTGGGCGTAGGTCAGGGCCTCGGCCAGGCCGGCCATTACCCCGGCCAGGGCGATCTGGTTGGCCATTTTGGTGTGCTGGCCAAATCCCGCCGGACCCTCGTAGCGGATGTTGCTGCCCATGGCCTCAAAGAGGGGCAGGCAGGCTTCAAAATCGGCCCGCTCCCCACCCACCATGATGGCAAGGGTGCCGTTTTTCGCGCCGGTATCCCCGCCGCTCACCGGCGCGTCCAGGGCGTGCAGCCCCTGTTCCCGGGCCCGGTCGGCGATCCGTTTGCTGAGCTGGGGGTTGGTGGTGGTCATGTCGATGACGTACCCCCCCGGCGCCATGGCATCCAGGATGCCGTTTTCGCCAAAGTACACGTCCTCCACATCCTTGGGATAGCCCACCATGGTGATGACGGCCTCAGAAGACCTGGCACAGGCGGCGGGGCTGTCGGCCCACCGGACTCCCTCGCCCAGCAGATCCGCCGCCTTTTCCTTGGTGCGGGTGTAGATGGTCACCTCAAAGCCGTGGGACATCAGATTCCGGACCATACCATGTCCCATCACGCCCACGCCTACAAATCCGACTTTTTTCACCGTCTGTTTCCCCTTTCAGCAGCTGGTCTCGTCCCAGAGGGCGCGATAGAGGACCTTCAGATCCTCCACCGTGGGTGTCCGGCGGGTATTGGAGGGGCTGCCGCTGGCCATGGCATCCTCGGCCATCTTGTCGATGGCGTCAAAAAAGGCGGTCCGGTCCAGGCCGTATTCGGCCGGGGTGGGAATCTTCAGCTTGTGCAGCAGCTCACTGACCGCCGCCGCGAAGGCGGCCGCGCCCTCCTCGTCGCTCATCCCATCCTGGTAGACGCCGATGGCCTTGGCCAGGTCACAGAAACGCTCCGGCGCTCCGGGCAGGGCAAAGCGGAGGCAGGTGTCCAGCAGCATGGCGTTGGAAAGGCCGTGGGCCACATGGAAGAGGGCGCCGATGGGGCGGCTCATGCCGTGGACGATGGTGACCGACGCATTGGAAAAGGCGATACCGGCCTCCAGGGAGGCAATGGCCATCTCCTCCCGGGCCTTTCCGTCGGAGCCGCACTCGTAGGCCCGGTACAGGTTGCCAAAAATCCGCTTCACGGCGCTGAGGGCAAACATGTCCGACATGGAGAAGGCCTTGGTGCTGGTATAGGCTTCCACGGCGTGGCACAGGGCGTCCACACCGGTGGAGGCCGTCACAGACGGGGGCGCCGTCATGGTGAACTGGGGGTCCACGATGGCCATACGCACCATCAGGGCGGGGTCCTTAATCATCATTTTGACCTGGGTCTGCAGGTTGGTGATGATGGTGACGCTGGTGGCCTCACTGCCGGTGCCAGCCGTGGTGGGGATGGCGCAGGTGGGCGGCATGGGGTTGACCAGGGTCTTTCCCACATAGTCGCAGATGCTGCCGCCGTTGGCCACCACCGCCGCGATGGCCTTCATGGAGTCGATGGGGCTGCCGCCGCCGATGGCCATGAGGAAGTCGCATCCGCTCTCCTGATAGACCGCTACGCCGCGGTCGATCATCTCGTGGTTGGGCTCGCCGGTGATACCATCATAGATCGCGTGCTCAATCCCCATGGAGTCCAGCATGTCGGTCACCTTATCGGTATTGCCCAGCTTGACCATCATAGGGTCCGTTACGATGAGCGCCTTCTTTCCGAACGCGGGGAGCTCCCCACCGGCCAGCCGCAGTGCGCCTTCACCGGCTACGATGCGGTTCGGAATGGTAAAAATATTCGCCATGGTTATCCCGTTCCTTTCTCATATCATCTGATCCCGGACTCCCGTCCTGCATAGATCCGGGAGACTCTTCTTCTGACGCCGTCTAAACTTATTTCTGACCCAGGACGCCCAGGTCCTCCAGCAGGCCCCGCAGGACCTCCAGCTTTTCCGGCTTGCAGCCGGTGATGGGGGCCACAGGCTGGCCCACCTCGAAGCCCATGAGGTTCAGGGCGTCCTTGGTCACCGCCGGCCAGCTGGCCATGCCGAAGGAGAGGCGGAAGGGCGCCAGCTTGTACTGGTCGGCCAGGGCGCCCTGCCAGTCCCCCTGCTGGACCTTGTTGTAGAGGTCCACCAGAAGGGCGGGGGCCACGTTGGCGGTGGCGGCCACGCTGCCGCTGCCGCCATGGGTGAGGTTGGCGAAGATCAGCATGTCCCGGCCGCACAGGACGTCGAAGTCCATGTCCGCGGTGCGGCGGATATAGTCCATCATCAGGCCCAGATCGCCGCTGCTGTCCTTCACCGCGGCCACATTGGGAATGGCCGCCAGCCGCTCCACCACCTTGGCGGAAATGTTCACATGGGTGCGGTCGGGGTTGTTATAGAGGGTCACAGGCAGGTCCGTGGACTCCGCGATGGCCCGGTAATGCTGATAGATCTCCTCATCGTTGGGGGTGATCATCATGGGGGTGAGCACGCTCACCAGGTCGGCCCCGGCCTCCTTGGCCATGGCCACCATGCGGATGGCCTCCTTGGTGCCGATCCCGTAGGCACCCGCCATGACGGGCACTCTGCCGTGGATGTGGTCCACGGTGATCTCAATGGCCCGCCGCTTCTCTTCCTCGCGCAGACCGTAAAATTCCCCTGTGCTGCTGAGAATAAAGACGCCGTGGCACCCGTTGTCCACCGTGTAGTCCAGCAGATGCCGCAGGGCCTTTTCGTTGACGCGCTCATCCTCGTCGATGGGCGTGACCAGCGCCGGAATAATCCCTTTTACCGCCATAATTTTGAACCTCCTAAGCATGATTGAAGCTATATAAACTTTATCGAGAACTCATCCGTTGTACCGGCGCCTACGCGCCATTCTCCCCACTGCCGAGCTGGAGGAGAATCTTCTGCGCCGTGTTGCGCAGGTGGGGGAGCAGCCGCTGCATCTCATCCAGGCCGAACTCGTTGGAGGCCCCGCTGACGCTGATGGCGGCGCGCACGCCGCCGTCCAGCCCCAGAATGGGGACGGCCACACAGTTGTACCCGTGGATGCACTCCTCCATGTCGGTGCCGTAGCCCTGGAGGGCCGTCTTTTCCAGCTCCGCCAGATAGGTCTCCCGGTCTGTGATGGTGGAGAAGGTAAAGCGCCTGGGACCCGCCCCCTCAAACATGGGCGCGGCCTGTTCCGGGGTGGCGCACAGGAGCACCTTGCCCAACGCGGTACAGTGGGCGGGACGGCGCATGCCCGCGTGGTAATAGCCTCGGGAGCCCTCCTCCCCCTCGGCCCGGCACAGATAGACCACCTCTGTCCCGTCCAGCACCGCCAGGTTTACGTTCTTGCGCAGCAGCAGGGCCAGCTGCTCCAGATAAGGCATGCTCAGCCGCCGCAGCGACATGGACTGGAGTACCACGCCCTCCATCCGCAGCACCTCCTGCCAGCCCAGGCAGTAATAGCCGTCCTCCTGGAGGATGAACCCCTGTTCCCGCATGGTGGCCAGGAGACGGCTGGCTGTGGCCTGGTTGATTCCGGTGCGCTGGCTGATGTCCTTCAGGCGCAGACGGGGCGTCTGCTGGGTAAAAACGCGCAGGATCTGCAGGGCCTTTGCCACGCTCTGGTTCGGGCTGCCCGCCTGGGCAGAATCCTTGGGCTTCAACTCTGTGTCCCCCTTTTTATTTCATTCTTTGAAATTCAATTTCATATATTGTGGCTGCATTATAGAAGCCATGGGAATGGTTGTCAAGTCCCAATTTGACCTTGCGCGCGGAAAAAACATCGTGGTATGATAGTACAAAACTTTTTCAGCTATGCCCGCGGAGGGGGAGTTCAGATGGTACGCATCGCCCTTTTATTTCCACAAAAAGGATTTTTTGAGGCAGCCTTTGAAACCTTTGCCGAGCACAACCAGTTCCAGCACGACTTCGAAACCGTTACGGAGGAGTATGTACTGGAGGAGGTGGTCACCCCGGGGAGCCAGTTTGATCCCGAGGTGATTGGCACCTATGACGTGGTAATCTCTCGGGGAATTACAGCAGAGCTGTTCCGGCGGCAGTTTCAGCAGCCGCCCCTGGTGGAGATCCCGGTGGCCGGGAACGATCTTGTCCGCAGTATGGAGCAGCTCCGGCGCCAAGTAGGGGACAAGCTCATCGCCATCGTCGGCGCCCATAATATGCTCTACGGCGCCGAAGAGCTGGCCGAGATCGTGGGCATGCGGGTGCGCTGCTATGAGCGGCACTCTGACTCAGACTGGGCTTCCGCGGTGGACGAGGCCCTCGCCGACGGCTGCGAGGCCCTGTTGGGCGGCGTGGAGACCTGCGCCTACGCCCAGAGCCGGGGGCTTCCCTGCGCCCTGCTCCGCACGGGGAAGGAGGCCCTCTGGCAGGCCTACACCGAGGCCAAAAAAATGGTGCAGGTCCAGATGATCGAACAGCGCAAATCCCTGCGCCTGCGCACTATCTTTGACTACACCTACGAGGGCATTCTGGAGATCGGGGTAGACGGCACCCTGATGTCCTTCAACCATACGGCCTGCTCCACCCTGGGCCTGTCCCCCTCAGACGAGGGAAAATCTGCCGCCGCCTGCATTTCGGCCGGCCCCTTCCAGGAGCTGCTTCTGAGCGCCCGCACCTGTGAAAACACCCTGGTGCCCTATGGCCCGCTGAAGCTGGCGGTGAGCAAATCCAGGCTGGAAAACAAGGGGTGTGTATGGGGTTACATCATCACTTTCCAGGATGTCACCCGGCTGCAGCAGATGGAAAAGAGCATCCGAAAACAGCTTCACGCCCACGGATATGAGGCCAAGCACACCTTCACTGACATTCTGGGCGGCAGTCCCCAGCTCCGCCGGGTCATTGCGCTGGCCAAGCAGTATGCCGGCACCGACCTGGACGTGCTGATCACCGGCCCGTCCGGCACCGGAAAGGAGCTCTTTGCCCAGAGTATCCACAACCAGAGCGCCCGGCGAAATCAGCCCTTTGTGGCCATCAACTGCGCCGCGCTCCATGAAAATCTCCTGGAGAGCGAGCTCTTCGGCTATGTGGAGGGCGCCTTTACCGGCGCCGCCAAGGGCGGAAAAACCGGACTGTTTGAGCAGGCCCACGGCGGCACCATCTTCCTGGATGAGGTGGCCGAGATCAGCACCGCGTTGCAGTGCAAGCTGCTGCGGGTGTTGCAGGAGCGTGAGATCATGCGCCTGGGGGACAACCGAATCATCCCCATTGACATCCGGGTTATTGCCGCCACCAATAAAAACCTGTTTCAATATGTGAAAGAAGGCCGGTTCCGTGAGGACCTATACTATCGGCTGGATGTGCTGCGGGTCCAGCTGCCCTCCCTCAATGAGCGCTCCGGGGACATCCCCATCTTGGCCCAGCACTTCATTGACGCCTACGCCGCTCACTATCAGCCCGGCGCCGGCGCCATGCAGCTCACCGAGGACGCCTGTGCCCTCCTGGAGCAGATCCACTGGCACGGCAACATCCGACAGCTGAAAAATATCTGCCTGAGGACCGTGGTGACCTGCCGCCAGCGTCAAATCGGCGCCCGTGCCCTGGCGGAGGTGCTGGGTGACGCCGGTGTGGGTACGGCGCCGGACGCCTCCACGTCGCTTCCGGAGCCCAGCGGCGGCACGGCTACCACCCCGCCCGCCGCCGAAAGTGAGGCGCAGCGAATCCGTCACGCCTTGGTGCGCTGTGGATACCGGCGGGAAGCGGCCGCTTCACTGCTGGGCATCAGCCGCTCTACGCTGTGGAAGAAAATGAAAGCCCTTCAGATAAATGAAAAGTAAGGCTCCGGCACAAAACGTTTCGTTTTGTTTGAAACAAATTGTTTGATTCGAAACATTTGTCTCCGGCTGCCCCCATGCCTCAGCCGCATGTGGGCAGCCTGTTTTTTTGGCCTGATTTGTTGGGAGAATCGGGGCAAATGTGGGGGACGTACTCCCTTTTCATGTCAAATTCCCCAGCGGCAAGAAATTTGGCATATGTTTTGCTCTGATAGAGGGCGTCACCCGGTTACGACAATGTGCCGGTGACCATTCCAAACAAAGCAAACAGAATCGAGGGAGGAAACATGAACGACAAACCTTATCGAAGCCGGGTTGTGGTGGAGGGCCCGGAACACGCGGGAAACCGCGCCCACCTGAAATGTGTAGGGCTCCTGGAGGACGAGCTGGACCGCCCCTTCATCGGCGTTGTCAACACATTCAACGAGATGAACCCCGGACACATCCATCTGCGCTCCGTGGCCCAGGCGGTCAAGGAGGGCGTCATCCGGGAGGGCGGCATCCCCTTTGAGTTCAACACCACCGCCATCTGCGACGGCATTACCCAGGGCAATGTGGGCATGTGCAGCGTGCTGCCCAGCCGGGACGTCATCGTGGATTCCATTGAGCTGACGGTGGAGGCACAGCAGCTCGACGGCATGGTCATTATCGCCACCTGTGACAAGATCGTACCGGCGGCCATGATGGCGGCCGGCCGTCTGAACATCCCCTGTGTGATCGTGCCCGGCGGTCCCATGCTGCCCGGCAAGTACCGGGGCCAGGAGCTGGCCATCCACCAGATCCGGGAGGCCAGCGCCCAGATCACCGCCGGCGGCATGAGTGAATCCGAACTCAAGGAGATGGAGGAGGCCATCTGCCCCTCCGCCGGCGGCTGCTCCATGCTGGGTACAGCCAACACCATGTCCTGCCTGGCAGAGGCCCTGGGTCTGACGGTGCCCGGCGCCGCCACCACCCACGCCGTATACTCCCGCAAGCTGCGGGAGGCCAAGCTCTCCGGTATCACCGTGGTAAAACAGGTGAAGGAGGGCCTTCGTCCCCGAGACATCATCAAGGAAAACAACTTCAAAAACATGCTGCGCGTCAACATGGCCATCGGCGGCTCCACCAACACCTGCCTCCACATCCCGGCCATCGCGGCGGAATTCGGATACAAGATCACCCCTGAGGACTTTGAGCAGGCCAGCCGCACCACCCCCCACCTGGTCAATGTGAAGCCTTCCGGAAAGTACTCCATGCTCCAGTTTGATGAGGCGGGCGGTGTGCCGGCCGTCATCCAGACCCTGGGGGAGAAGTTCCTGGACATGACGGCCATGACCGTCAACGGCATCCCCATCGGCGACTACCCGGTCCACAACCATTCGGAGTATTCCGACGTCATCACCACACCGGATCATCCCCTGCACGAACAGGGCAGCATTGCCATTTTGAAGGGTAATCTGGCGCCGGAGGGCGCGGTCTGCAAACAGAGCGCCGTGTGTGAGCAGATGCGGGTCCACACCGGCCCCGCCCGGATCTTTGACTCCCAGGAAGAGGCCATCGAGGCCATGCAGCACAACCAGCTCAAAAAGGGCGATGTGGTGGTCATCCGCTACGAGGGTCCCAAGGGCGGCCCCGGCATGCGGGAGATGCACGCGGCCATGACCACCCTTGTGGGCCTGGGTCTCTCGGACTCCACCGCCCTCATCACCGACGGCCGCTTCTCCGGCGCCACCCGCGGTCCGTGCGTCGGCCACATCTCTCCGGAAGCCGCGGTGGGCGGCCCCATTGGCCTGCTGAAGGAAGGCGACATGATTCACATTGACATCAACAGCCGCGAGATCTCCGTAGATGTCTCCGAAGAGGAGTTCGCACGGCGTCGGGCCCAGTGGACGCCCAAGCCCACCCAGGGCCACGGCAAATACCTCACCCGATACAGCAATCTGGTGGGCAGCGTCTGGGAGGGTGCCCAGCTCGCCGTGGATTTTGACCGGATCGACAAGAAATAAAAAGGAGGAGACATTATGTTGGGTATCATTGGTATCGTAGTAGCGCTGGCCCTGCTTATCTTTCTCATCTTCAAGGGCTGGCATATGGGCGTTGTGGCCCTCATTTCCTCTCTGGTCATTGTTCTGACCAGCGGCATGGACATCTGGCCCGCCTTCGCGGAAAGCTTTGCCGTCTCTTTTAAAGACTTCGCCGGCACCTGGTTCCTGATGTTCACCCTGGGCGCCATTTTCGGCAAGATCATGGAGGACAGCGGCGCCTCCGTCTCCATCGCCAATGCCATTGTCCGGGCCGTCGGCAAGAAGCGGGTCATTCTGATCGTGCTGCTTACCACGCTGGTCCTCTCCTATGGCGGCATCGGCGTATTCATCATCGCCTTTACCATGTATCCCATCTGCATGGCCCTCTTTAAAGAGGCCGATCTGCCCAAGTCCATCTTCCCCGGCCTGCTGCTGGCCATCCCCGCCACCATCACCATGAGCTTTGCCCCTGGCGTGCCCGCGGTGCAGAACATGATCCCCACCGAGACCTTCGGCACCACCATCTACGCCGCTCCCGTCATCGGCACCGTCACCTCCGTGGCCATCTTTGTGATGGACTACGCGTTCTACACCTGGGCCGCCAAGCGCTGCGCGGCGAAGGGCGAGCACTTTGTGGCGGGTCCTGACGACCACATCATTGATCTCAACGACGCTGAGGCCGTGAAGAACCTCCCCAGCCCTCTGGCCTCCTTCCTGCCCATCATCGTGCTCATCGGGTCCATCTTCATCTTCATGCAGCTGGTCTCCGTCTCCAACTATGCCGTGGTCCTGGGCATGGTCCTGGCCATCGTCCTCGCCCTCATCCTCTTCCATGACCGTCTGAAGATCCGTGACGCCATGGGCGCCGGCATGAACAGCGGTCTCAACGCCCTGATGGTCACCTCCATGATTATGGGCTTCGGCGGCGTGGTGCAGGCCTCTCCCGCCTTCCAGTCCTGTGTGAACTGGCTGCTGAGCCTCCAGATGAACCCCATCCTGATGGCCTTCTTCTCCATTAATGTGATCTGCATGATCACTGGCTCCTCCTCCGGCGGCCTGAACATCTTCCTGAACACTCTGGGCGACTATATGCTCTCCACCGGCATCAACCCCCAGATCCTGCACCGTCTGTGCTGCGCGGCTTCCGCCGGCCTGGACGCCATGCCTCACGCCTCCGGCGTGGTGCTGGCCAACTCCGTGGCCAAAACCGAGATGAAGAACACCTACAAGTACACCTTCGTCTCCCAGTGCATCATCCCCATCATCGCATTCTGGCTTGGTACGCTTCTGTACTCTCTGGGCCTGTGCTGATTGATTTTCTCCCGGGCTCCGCAGCATGTCTGTTGCCCGGAGCCCGGGAGAATCCCATTTGGAAAGGAAGATCTTCATGACCAAACTGGATTACGTCATCAAAAACGGCCATGTTGTGGACCCGGCCCGCGGCCTGGACGGTATCGCGGACATCGCCATTGTCAGCAACAAGATCGTGGACATGCCGATGGAATATGAGGCGCTCCGGACCGTGGACGCCTCTGGCTGTTATGTATTTCCGGGTTTGATCGACTTTCACACCCATGTGTTTCGCGCGGGCAGCGGCGTAAGCGTCCGCCCGGACTATCTGCTGGCCACCGGTGTGACCGCCACTGTGGATGCCGGTACCGCCGGCTGCTCCAACTTTGAGGCGTTTTTCTCCAGCACAGTGGTCCCCAGCCAGGTCCGTATCAAAAGCTATCTCAATATGTACGGCTCCGGTCAGACGGACTACAACATCATTGAAAAGTTCGACGTGCCCGAATTCCGTCCCCAGGCCATCCGCCGGTTGGTGGAGAAATACCGGGACAATATCCTGGGTCTCAAGATCCGGATGAGTGAGGGCGTTGCCGTCAACATGGCAGCCATGGACTACACCATGGAACTGGCTGAGGAGTTGGGCATCGGCGTATGCGTACACGTGAGCCGGCCCCTGGTACCCCTGGACGAGATCGTGAGCCGCCTGCGCCCGGGAGATATCTACTGCCATGTGTATCAGAATGTGGGCATCGACAACATCTTTGACAAGGCCACAGGCAAAGTAAAACAGTCCATGCTGGACGCCAGGGCCCGCGGTGTCATTTTTGACGCGGCCAACGGCAAAATGAACTTTAATATCAACACCTGCAAGGAGGCTGTCTCCCAGGGGTTCTGGCCCGATGTGGTCTCCAGCGACTGGCTGAGCGACAAATACAACTTCTCCCCCTACACCAAAAACCTCATGTTCATCGTCACCAAATACCTCCAGCTGGGCATGCCGCTGGAGCAGGCGCTGGCCACAGTTACCTCCACCCCCGCCCGGCTGATGGGTATGGAGGGCAAGATCGGAACTCTGGCCCCCGGGGCCTACGCAGACGTCTCCATCTTCAAGGTGATCGATAAGAAAGTCCGCCACCTGGACTTTGACGGCACACCCTTTGAAACGGACAAGCTGTTTATTCCCCAGATGGTCATCAGCGACGGTGAATTCGCCTTCTGTCAGGCTGACTTTGCGCTCATCTAAACTGATACAACCAGCCATGCCATTTGTGCGCAGGCAAATAACAGACAGCCGCCCCGGCGCTCGGACCGAGTGCCGGGGCGGCTGTCTGTATGTGTCCTACCTTAATATTATTTATCCCTCCGCAGCAGGGGAGCAGGGCATCTGCCGTCCGGTGTGGTCGATGGTGTAGTCGGTGTTGTAGGTCCCGGGGAGAATGAGCTCCGACACCGGCACCAGGGTGTAGCCGTCCTTTAGCAGAGCCTCGATGATACCGGGCAGGGCCTCCGGGGTGTGAAGAGCAGCATTGTGGAAGAGGATGATGGACCCCGGCTGCACCTTGGAGGTGACCCTCTGGGTGATCTCGCTTGCCGAGAGGTCCTTCCAGTCCAGGCTGTCCACATCCCACTGGATGGGCTCAATGCCCAGGGCCCGGACAGCGGTGATGACCTTGTCGTCGTACTCGCCGTAGGGCGGCCGGAAGAGGGTGGGCCGGACCCCGGTGACCGCCTCGATCTTGTCGGCGCAGGCGGCGACGTCGGCTTGAATTTCCTCCCGGCTGAGCTGGGACATGTGGGGGTGAGTGTTGGAGTGGTCCATAACCTCGTGCCCCGCGTCGGAGAGAGCCTTTACCGACTCGGGGTATTTGTCCACCCACTCACCCACCACAAAAAAGGTGGCCTTTACGTCGTACTTTCCCAGAATGTCGATGAGCTGCTGGGTGTCCTCGTTGCCCCAGGCGGCATCAAAGGTGAGAGAGGCCACCTTCTGATCCCGGGCCACACAGTAGATGGGCAGCTGCCGGGTGGTGGCCGACGCCCCCACGATGGCCGGGTGGTTCACCACGTAGAGCATAGCCGCCGCCGCCAGCAGACACAGCCCCACCGTAAAGACCCGCCGCCGGATCAAATACAATTTCATTCCATACGCCTCCTTGTCGCATCTCCCCGGCTGGCCGGGGACCGTCCTTACCTCTTTACATATATGTACGTTCTGCCGCCGTCATGAGAACGTGCTGGCGGCGTTTTACCTGTCAGACAGCTGTTACCGGCACCGCACTCCGGGGACAACGATAACAGAGGTTCAAATTGGGACTTGCGGGCATCTCCTTGTGTTATTAAAATAGGAAATCATTGGGTCAAGCGCTTGAGCCCCCACCGGATGGCGCGTAGGATAAACCATTCGGAATATGGACAGGAGGGACGCTTCATGGAGGAAAAGAAAATAACCGCACTGGAATGGCTGCAAGAGGAACTGGAAATGATCAATGGCAAAATGGCGCTTACATTGAATGGAAGACTCCGGGCAGAGCTACATGGATGCGATGAGGAAAAACAGATATTGACCCTCCTTTTTCCCCTTCAGGACTGGCAGATCAATGGTCTGGGCACCCTTCACGGTGGGATCATCTCTGCTATGATGGATCTGACCATGAGTATGGCGATATACTGCTTTTCCAGGCAGAGCATCCCACCAACCGTCACCATGACTGTTAACTACCTGCGCCCCGTTCCCATGGACGGCGGCCTGGTTGTCCAGGCGCGGGTGACCTCTATTGGGAAGCACAACGCCACCGCCTATTGTGAGGCCGTGATCCCGAATAGCGGCAAGACAGCCTGCACTGCTGTAGGCACCTATGCCGTTGTGGCCGCGCGGAACTGAGTCCAATATCCGTTGCTTATCTGGACTTGCGTCGGGCAAAGGGCTGTGCTACAATAAAGCTGCATAGTGTGGTGGCATCTGCTCAGAGCCACCTGAGCCAATAAAATTTAGAAACCTCCCTGTCGGGTTGGACTGCCGTCCCTGGGCCTCGTGCCACAGGGGCTGGTTAATTGTGTCCTTTCCGGCAGGTTTTTTTGTTATTATGTCGCAGAAATCGATTCTATAGATTTCAGGAGGTTGTATTTTTATGAAAACAAAAGGCATGAAATTGCTCGGGATTCGCCGTCCCATCATCCAAGGGGGGATGCAGCACTTTGGAACGCCTGAACTGGCGGCGGCAGTCTCCAACTCTGGAGGTATGGGGACCATCAATGTGACCATTTATCCAACACCTGAGACTTTCCGACAGGCGGTGAGAGAAACCAAGGCCCGTACAGACCAGCCCTTCTGTGTCAACATCTCTCTGCTGCCCGACGTCACCGCTGGGGAGCGAACCATGGACTACATCGAAATATGTGGGCAAGAGGGTGTGCGGGCTATTGAGACGGCGGGGCGCCGGCCGGACAGCCTGGTAGCCGCTATTCACAATGCGGGCTGCCTTCACATCCACAAGGTGCCCACCGTACGCCATGCTCTGTCGGCCCAACGCGCCGGGGTGGATGCCGTCACCATTGTAGGAGCAGAGTGCGGAGGACATCCCGGTCAGGATCTGGTGGGTACCGTAGTGTTGGCCGCAAAGGCAGCTCAGGAGATTGAGATCCCCTATTTTATCGGGGGCGGGATTGCCGACGGGCGGGGACTAGCAGCCATGTTGGCCCTGGGGGCTGATGCAGTAGTCATGGGCACCCGCTTTGTGGTCACAAAGGAGTGTATTGCCCATGAGAACTTCAAGCGATGGATCATGGATCACGGCGAAAAAGATACCGCCCTCATCCAACGTAGCATTCACAATATGATGCGAGCAGCCAACAACCAGGCTGCCCAGGCCTGCCTGGTTTTAGAGGAGCGAGGGGCCACCCTGGAGGAGCTTTTGGAGGTCATCTCCGGAGAGCGGGCACGAAAGGCCCAAGCAGAAGGCGACCCGGAGGGGGGCGTCCTGGTGGCCGGTCAGGCCATGGGACTCATCCACGAGATTCCGACTGTAGCGGAACTGTTCCAGTCCATGTGGATGGATGCCATGGCCGCTTCTCGTCGCCTTGGCACCGTTCTGGAGGAGTGATTTTGACCCGCAGATCCTGCAAAAAGAGACAGGCGTATTGCGTCTGTCTCTTTTCTATACATTTTGATCAAAAGCATCCGCTACCAGTATGCCTGCAAGGACGGGGAGAAGGCAAAAATAATTTTTTCTTTTTTGACGGAAATAAAGATGTGGCCTTTGGATTCATAATTTTTATTTTTATGTAAACTATCGGAATTTCATCTAGAGCAACAGCTAAAAACCATCGGAGTACAAATATGTGTATTTTATATAGGTCAAACATCTGTAGCGGTGATTTTGTATCCCTTCTATACACTTCTCTTTGTGACTCTCACTCGCCCCGCTGGACAAAAGCACCGATTAAATACATATTTTTCTAGAAATGTTTACAATTCAGGAAGAATATTAGAAAGATTAATTTTTTAAGGCAGCCGCTTGCCCATTGGCATCGCAGTTGCTTTTTTATTGGGCGTCAAACGCAAACACACAAGACTGCCTTGCACGAGGGGATGTCGACATGTCATACGAATACATCCACGTGGAGCGCCACGAGGAAGTGGCGGTAATCAAACTGGACCGGCCTAAGGCCCACAATGCGCTATGCTCTGCTTTGAACCTGGAGCTGGAGAGCGCACTGTATGCCCTGGAAAAAGAAGAGCAGGTCAGAGTCCTCATCCTTACGGGAGGGGAAAAATGCTTTGCAGCCGGTGCCGACATCAAGGAATTGGTGGGCAAGGACCCATCGGGCGCCAGGCGCGTGGCGGAATCCGGCCAGCGGATTAATGTAGCGCTGGAACGATTTCCTGTACCGGTCATCGCAGCAGTAAACGGCCCGGCGCTTGGGGGCGGCTTCGAGATGATCCTGGCCTGTGATTTTCGGATCCTGTCCACTGATGCCATCTTGGGATTGCCCGAGGTGACTCTTGGAATTTTACCGGGTGCCGGCGGCACCCAAAGACTGACCCGGCTCATCGGCTTGGCCAAAAGTAAGGAAATGGTGCTGCTGGGCACGGCCATCTCAGCCAAGACAGCGAAGGAGTACGGTCTGGCTACCAAGCTGGTGGAACCTGAACAGGTGATGGAAGAGGCCATGGTACTGGCCAAAAAGTTGTCCGCCAGTCCAGCCTCCTCGCTGATGCTTGCCAAGCAGGCTATGGCGTATGGCGAAGCCTACGGGCCTCAGGCCGGGCGGGAATTTGAAAACATCCTTTTTGGTCAGACCTTCTCCAACCAAGACCAGGTGGAGGGCATGACCGCCATGTTAGGGAACCTCTGAATAAAAGCCTTTATCCTGTTTCTACTCAATGTATTAGCCGCCATTTGCGCTTGGTTAAGGTGATTTCAGTGCAAAATAGCCATTATTTATCTGCT